>JBJKSS010000110.1:0-7830 GCA_046703745.1 Spirochaetota bacterium | reverse complement strand
ATAAAAGGCGAATATGGCAACCAGAAAAAGCAGTATAGCCGCTACGAATCCTATCCAGAATTTTTTCATACCAAAGTCTCCTCTTTTTTAAGATTATGAATATTATAAAATCCGGCCTGTTATATGTCAATCGGAATAAGATTATTGTTAAATTTAAATTATTAATGTGCTAAAGTCGTATTAATTAAAAATGGAGACAATTATGGACAAAAAATTTGTTTGCCCTTGCGGATTAATCTGCTCCGACTGCCTGTTTTACAGGAATGACATTTATGATGGAGCGGTAAAATTAAGGCAAGCCATAGAGGATTCGCACCTCGATGTATTCCTTTCGATTTTGAGTAGAAAAGAACCGGTAAAGGCAATGGCCGATCATCTCGGAGATGATGAAAACAGGATTGAGGGTTATTTTGAAGTGTTCAGGAAAATGCCGGATTTTCTCGGGGTACTTGACGGCATCATTAATCTCCGGTGCGAAAAAACCTGCCGTGAGTCCGGCGGCTGCTCATTGGGCGGGATCACAAAAGAATGCGATGCCGTCAAATGCGTAAAATCAAAAGGCCTTGATGGCTGCTGGGAATGCCCCGGTCATGAGAATTGCACCAGGCTCAAGTTTGTAAAAATGAGTTACGGTGAAACAATCGGAGGCAATTTCAAACGGATAAATGAAAAAGGCATCGAATCCGTCGAATCACGCGGCAACAATTATTATGAATGGCAAAGAAGATTAAACGGTAAAAAATAAATCTGCCTTTATTAATAAAGTCACTCAATGACTAATTCTTTAGAACAGGTTAATTGCATTTTTGTTTTTGACAATTATATAATTGAGGGTTAATATTAATTATTGAGCACTTGTTTTAGCAGGAGGACGCCAAATGGCAAAAAGTGAAAACGGCTCTTTAACCGGAAATGAAAAAATGACAGCTCCGGTTACAGTTAGATATATTGAGAACGATGTGGATGAAGCCATTGCATTCTACACAAGTATGCTTGACTTCAATGTTGTGATCCATCCGGCTGCCGAGTTTGCGATTTTATCAAGGGGCAACCTCCGTCTCCTCTTGAGCAAACCGAGCGGCAGGGGCGGAGGCGGCCAGGGAATGCCTGAAGGTACGGTACAGACGCCGGGAGGATGGAACAGGTTTGAGGTCGAGGTTGATGATCTTGAAAATGTTATGTCCAGCTTGAAAAAAGCGGGTTGTACGTTCCGCAACGATATCGTTATCGGCGTTGGCGGCAGGCAGATACTTCTCAATGATCCTTCGGGAAATCTGATAGAATTGTTTGAATATTATAAGCAAGATAAATAAGGGGAAAGAACGTGAATATTCTGGTAATGGGCGGCACTGGCTTTGTGAGCGGAACACTTGCACGTTATTTGATACTGAAAAATCATGATGTTTTCATATTTACCAGAGGCTTAAAAAAAGTCAACTACGCCGGATTAAAACAACATATTGCAGGTGACAGAAGAAATCAAGCCGATCTTGAAGTGTTAAAAAAGAACAAATTTGATGTTGTTTTTGACATATCGGGATATGGCAAAGATGATGTCGGATTGCTTCTGGACAATATTGAAAAGGATCATCTCGCGCAATATGTTTTTTGCAGCAGTGGTGCCGTGTACCTGCCTTCGAAAGATTATTTGTGGGAGTTTTCTCCGATTGGTTATAACCCATTTTGGGGCGACTATGGAACGAATAAAAAAAATGCCGAAGATTATTTGTTTGAAAAAAGCGTAAAGCTGGGATTTAAGGCAACAATATTTCGCCCGTCATATATTTACGGGGCAGGCAACAATTTATACAGGGAAGCATACATTTTTGACCGTATACTTGGTTGCCAGCGCATTCCTGTGCCGGCAGAAGGCAATGTCAAAGTTCAATTCATTTACATCGATGACATTGTAAATACTTTTGTAAGTGTCATCGGCACAGAAAGAGGAGATTCTGTGTATAATCTTACATTCCCGGAAGAAATCACATGGAAGGATTATTTAAATATTGCAATGGAAGTTATTGGTAAAAAAATAGAAATCACAGAAATATCACACGAGAAGCTTATTAATAATAAAATCACATCAAGAGATTTTTTTCCGTTCAGGAACATGACATATTTGATGAACACGGATAAATTGCAAAAAAGCAAACTGTTTTTTCCGGAAATAAATTTAAGGGAAGGCCTCAGGATGTCTTATCAATTTTATAAAAACAGAAAACATGACTTGTTTGATGGAAGGATGAACAAAATGGAAGAAGTGCTTCATCTGTAGCGATTGTCTACAAGAGTAAATAAGAGAAACCCAAATTTTTTTAATTTTTCTTCCATTCCTTGACTATACCATCAAAAGAATTTATAATTCAGATTAAAATGCTCTGGTTGAATCAAGAAAGTAACCGATTAATTCATTCCAGGATTTTCAATGAAAAAAAAGCTAAAGATATTGCTGGTTTCATCAGAATGTGTGCCTTTCGCCAAATCCGGAGGGCTTGCGGATGTTGCAGGAGCGCTTCCCGCGGCACTAAGAAAACTCGGCCATGACGCAAGGATAGTTATACCCAAATACGGGTTCATTGATGCCCGGAAATATAACATAAAACCGCTGATCTCTTCGATGGGTGTCTGGATGGGCGACAGGCAGGAGTGGTGCACCGTCTATGAGACAACGATTGATGACGGCGTGCCGGTCTATCTTATAGAATTCAACCTTTTTTTCGAAAGAGGCGGACTGTACCACGATGAGGATTTCAGGGATTATCTTGATAATCCGCGGCGTTTTGCATTCCTCTCCAGGGCGGCATTGCAGTTATGCAAGGACATAGCTTTCAAACCGGACATAGTCCATGCGAATGACTGGCAGACGGCCCTTGCCCCGGCTTACCTCAAGGTCTGGCACTGGAACGATCCGGTGCTTGGAGGTGCGGCAAGCGTGCTTACTATCCATAACATGGTTTACCAGGGGATATACCCCAAGTCCCATTACCCTTACATAGGCCTGGGTGAGAATAATTTTACAGAAGACAGACTGGAATGCTTCGGCCGGGTGAATTTCCTCAAAGGCGGGATTTATTTTGCAGACATGGTGAATACAGTGAGTCCTTCCTATTGCAGGGAGACAAAAACTCCGGAAGGCGGCTATGGCCTAGCCCCGTATCTCAACAACATCGGAGACAGGTACACCGGTATCTTAAATGGCGTCGACTACAACCACTGGCATCCTGAGAATGACGATCTGATCCCCGCCTCATATTCTGCGGATGACATGTCGGGCAAGGCAATATGCAAAAAGGTGCTGCAAAAAAGTATGCTTTTGAATGAAGAACTGAATGTACCGATAATCGGCATTGTGAGCCGTTTTGTTCCCCAGAAAGGGCTGCATTTATTGGTGGAATGCATCGAGAGCATTCTGCATAATATGGCAGTGCAGTTTGCGATCCTCGGTTCTGGAGAAAAAGGGCTTGAAAGCTATTTTTATAGTTTGCCCTCAAGGTTCCCCGGAAGGGTCGGCTCCTATATAGGCTATTCAAATGAGATGGCTCATCTTATTGAGGCAGGAAGCGATTTTTTCCTGATGCCTTCGCTTTACGAGCCATGTGGGTTGAACCAGATTTATTCGCTCAAATACGGCACCCTGCCCATAGTGCGGGCAACCGGCGGGCTTGAAGACACGGTTGAAAACTACAACGAAAAAACGGGGGATGGCACGGGATTTAAATTTTATGAGGCAAGCGCCAATGCTATCTATTATACTGTAGGCTGGGCGGTGAGCACCTATTACGACAGGAAAAGCCATATCGATAAAATGAGAAAGTCGGCAATGGACAAACACTTTTCATGGGAAGACAGCGCACTTGAATATGAAAAGCTCTACAGACAGGCTATAAAGAATAAAAAGGCGCTGTGATTACATAGATAATGAGGATCATTGAAAATGGAAATATTAATCAAAATCGGCGGAGTGTTCCACCTGATCTGCTCACTGTCGCATATCATTTTTCCGAAAGTATTCAAATGGAACGATAATTTGAATGAGCTCTCACCGGACAAAAAAAAACTGATAAAAAACACACTGCTGCTCATGAATGTATGCATCCTTATGTTCTGGCTGATGCTTTCATGGGTGCCTTTTTTTTATTCACATGAAATGCTCTCAACCGGTATCGGCAGGGCAGTTTTGACATCAATAATCATTTTCTGGGTTGTGCGGATTTTTATACTTCAGCCTCTTTATGCAGGGTTTAAAACCAAAAGCTCGCTGGCAAGAACTGCTTTTTTTATCATAGGCTTTATCTTGTTTCTGATACCCTGGCTCAATCTGTTTTTTAATTTTGTCCGGTAATCATTCCCATTTGAAGATCAGGGCGGAGATCACGAGAAAGACAATTGTCGCTCCTATAAGCACAAGAAGATTGTTCATCACTCCGGCAAGGTTCGCACCATCGAGCATGATCTTCCTCGCAGCTTCGAGGAAATGGGTTATAGGGAAGAATCTTGATGCTTCCTGCATTATTTTGGGAGTACCTTCAAGCGAGAAGAAGATCCCTGAGAGAAACATCATCGGCCAGACAAGAATATTAATCAGCCCGCCGGAGAGCTCTTCGCTTTTAAATCTTGTTGAGAATAACAGCCCAAGCGAGATGTGGCATAATATCGCGGCAGAGGTAACAATAAGAAGATCGAGGTAAGAGCCTTCCATCCTGAAATGAAGAAAAAAATTCGTGCCTGTATAAATTATCGTTGTCATGAAGATCACTATGAAGAAGCGCGAGAATAACTGGGCGATTATGAACTCGTATGCATGGATCGGAGTCGCCTTGAATCTTTTCAAAACTCCGTTTTTCCTGTAGCGGGTTATAACATAGCCCACTCCCATCAGGCAGCTGAACATTATGTTCAATCCGATTACGCCGGGCACGAACCAGTCTATGTACCGGATGATCTGCCCTGTCACTTCCTTTTTCTGAAAATTCTCGGTTTTGTCCGACAGGAGCATCCGCTCTGCAATATAGCCCTTGGGATCATCGGTGTTTATATAATAATTGTTTTTATCCAGATCAAGCACCATGTCAATCTGGTGATGGGTGAGTTTTTTAACGGCATTCTCCATAGAGTCGTATGGAATGAATTGTATGTATTTGAATTGAAAAAAGGAAGGCTTTTTCCCCACATTGCCTATCGTGCCTATTTTATATAACACGGGATTGTGCCCTGAGAATGCAAAAGCGAAACCGAAGATCAGTATCACCGGGAAAAAAATGTTCCAGAGAAGTGTGCCTGTGTCTCTGAAGAATTCAAGGTTGCGGGCGAAAAAAACCGCCAGAAAACGTTTCATAAGTCAAACCCCTTGATTTGATTAATACCCCAGCGATGAGCCGGTAAGTTTTAGGAAAAGGTCGTCAAGATTTTCTTTTTCTATCGTGAGACCTGTTAACGAAATGCCCTCTCTTATTAATTCCTGTATCGTCTGCTCTACATCAGGGCACTGTATCTTCACCGTACCGTCGTCCATTTCTGCAGGACAGGTGAAATCTATTTCTTTCGTGAGATTCTTTTCCGGTATTTTTATTGTCACTCCCCCGAAATGCTTCTTTAATAATTCTTCTGGGTTTCCCTTTTCAATGATTTTTCCATGATCCATTATCGCTATTTCCTCGCAGAGGTATTCCGCCTCGTCCATGTAATGGGTGGTGAGGAATATCGTTTTGTTTTCCCTCTTGATGTTTTCCACAAGGTTCCAGAAATTGCGCCTCGCATGGGGATCGAGGCCTGTCGTGGGCTCATCGAGGAAGAGGAGGTCGGGATCGTTTATCAATGCGACCCCAAGAAGCATTCTCTGTCTCTGTCCCCCGGAGAGCTTGCGGTTGTCACGGTTTATAATCTCGTCAAGGTCGCAGATTTTGATTATTTCCTCCAGCGGCTTGTGCCTGGGATAGAGCCTTGAAAAAAGTTCGAGCGTTTCCTTTACTGTGAGGAATTCCTGCAATGCCGTGTTTTGAAACTGGATGCCGATTTTTTCCTTGAATGAATGTGTTGTCCTTTCGCCATTGTAAAAAATTTCACCGGAGTCTGGTTTGAGGATCGACTCGATTATTTCGATCGTAGTGGTTTTCCCGGCACCGTTGGGGCCAAGAAGACCGAAACATATTCCCTTTCTTACGGAAAAGCTTATATTATCAACTGCTGTTACTTTGCCGTAATGTTTAACAAGATTTTTAACTTCCAGTATAGGCTGCATATTTAAATCCGGCTTTATTTTTATTTGATTGTCTGAATTAATAAAATTCTATAATCATGGGCACATAAAATAATTAATCTACAAGCCATTCCTTTGCCTGTTCCTCAGAATCAAAAGCCCTGGCCTTACTGTTTGTCACCATGTTGACAATGTTTACCAGAAGCATTTTTGCTCCCGTGATGCCCAGCACCGCTGTTTTTTTTACTTTTTTCATTATCTCTTTTGATTCTTCGGAATTAATATAATTCATCATCTCCTGGGTATTGGTTGCATCCGTAAAATCCGCCATTATTAATGTTTCAATGCCTTTATAATTCTTTACCGCCAGGGCAGCGTTTTTATAATTGTTCAAAAGTTCCGTTCCCTTAAGGCCCCTGTGATCGATCAGGATTATTTCCTTCCCTTTGAATTTGATAAATTGATGGCCGGCCATAATATCCTCCTTTTTCATACTTACTTTTTTATTAATAAAAAATTATATTCCGTTATTAATCCGGCGTCAACAAAAACGAATTATTTAATAATTAAAAAATATTTATTTAAGTTTATGATAAATAATTGGCATGTTCATTTTGTTAAAAGAATGCTTGAAATTTTTTGATAATTATCTGAAAATGGTATAATACAAGCGGAAACAGACCGTGTTAAAAATAAAAAAATTTATGTTAAAGGTCATTAAAAGGAGAGAAGTCATTTTGCCATTTATGTACATTCTCGAATGCAGCGATAAAACGCTTTACACCGGGTCGGCCGTTGATCTTGAAAAAAGGATCGGCAGACATAATTCGGGCAATGGCGCAAAATATACCCGCGGGCGTATACCCGTGAAACTTGTTTATCATGAGGAATTTTCCACGATGGGAGAGGCTTTGAAAAGGGAACGCGAAATAAAAAAATGGCCAAAGTCTAAAAAAAAGGATTTGTTTAAGGAATAGGCCTGCTATTCATTCTCATCCGGCTCCTTGCCGGTAATGCTTTTGTATATCTGTGTGCCGACAGGAGGACAGCCAGGTACAAAAATTCCCTTGTCCATTACGTTTTTAACACAATTGCCGATGAGGATCGTGCCTTCTTTAATGTCATTCTCATTGACACCCTTGCCAATCGCAATGTGTAATTTGTTATCGTCAAGGAGATACTGCCTCATGTCGACTTTAAATTTTTTGAGAAACATCATGACTGTTGAAAGACACGCACTGCATGATTCCTTGTCACAAAGGACGACGTCGGGGTATTCAATGGAAATTTCGGTAGGAGGAGTTTTGTATTTTACAGCATGTTTTTCAAAATCGTTGGGCGATATTTCATAATCTTCAGGGCTCACCGATACCCCGAGTCTTTCACAAACCAGATTCAGATGGGCTATTGTTTCCGGGTTTAACCCCATCATGATGCACGCTGCAATATCGGCCCCGGCCGGATTAAGGGATGCCACGGCAAAATTTGATTTTACCGGCTCACCTCCGGACGGCCCCAGTCCCTGCATGCCGATATACCCGTCTATCACGCTGATGTCGGGCATTAAAATCGTTGCAAGATCGGATATTGCCATGTCCAGGGTTTTTTCTTTATACTCATTGTCTTTCCTGTAT
>JBJKSS010000109.1:0-2525 GCA_046703745.1 Spirochaetota bacterium | reverse complement strand
TCTGGCATGCAATGAGCGTTATGCCGTTTTTCAGTGCCGTTTGAATCATCTGTTCGAGAGAATCAATTTTCTTCGAGTTCATCCTCAATCTCATCATTGCGGGCCCCATGCCGCCCATGTTAAGTTTAGACATTGAGAGCTTCTTCGAGTTTTTAGCCATCATCTTCGAAAACATAAAGCCCATGAAATCTTTTTTCACATGCGGTTTTTTCTGCTTTTTGATGACATTCAGGCCCCAGAAGGTAAAAAACATCGTGACCTTATTCCCCATCGACATGGCACCGTTTGCTATGACGAATGAAGCAAGGGCCCTGTCAAAATCATCGCTGAAAACTATTATGGTCTTGTTGTTTTCGGACACGGTTTTTGTGCCGGAAGCCACGGGTATTGTTTTTTCGATCAAAGCCCTGATTATTCCCCTGTCTTCCTCAAGCGAAATCAGGACATTATTCGTGACATTGCACCATGCCTTCACATCCGTGTAGAATCCCGGATCGCTTGCCTTTATATCGATCCTGTCACCGGGATTGACCCTGTCCATCTCGTCTTTTAACCGCATGATGGGGCCGGGACATTGTAGCCCCGATGCATCGACATCTACAACCCTTTTATCCGGATAATGCTTGTTGTCGAGATTTACTTGGTAAATATCATCGTTCTTGCCTATGAAATCCTTTTCGAATATATCTTCGTTGCTCTGCTTTTCCCTTATATGCTCGAAAGTCTTGTATCCGCCTGAAAGATTGTAAACCTCCCTGAACCCGTTTTGCATCAGGATACGGCAGGCGATATATGCCCTTAATCCCACTCCGCAAAATACTATTATCTTCCTGTCTTTCGGTATTTCATCGAACCTTTCGCGGATTTCATCCACCGGAACGTTTTCCGCATCTTCTATCGTGCCCAGGGCGTATTCCTCCGGCGTCCTTACGTCAAGAAGGTAAGTATCTTTCCTGCTTCGTTTGAGGATGTCGTACCAGTGGACGATCCTGACCCTTCCTTTAAGAATATTCTCAGCTGCAAAACCCGCGATATTCACCGGATCCTTTGCGGAAGAATACGGCGGCGCATAGCTGTGCTCGAATTCCTCGAGGTCGTAAACCGTCCTGCCGCTTTTTATAAGGCTGGCAATTATATCGATCCTCTTGTCCACTCCTTCGTAACCGATTATCTGTGCACCGAGTATCACGCCGTTTTCCGGGGAGAACATCAGCTTTATGGACAGAGGGATCGCATTCGGATAATAACCTGCATGGGAAGAATTATGTGTTATGGACGCTGTATACGGGATGCCTTCCTTCTGGAGGAGTTTCTCCGAGGCGCCGCTTGATGCCACGGTAAGATCGAAGACCTTTGCTATTGCCGTACCGATGCTTCCCGCATACCCGGATTTGTTGCCGAATACAATGTTGTCCGCAACTATCCTTCCCTGTTTGTTCGCCGGCCCTGCAAGGGGAATGAGCATTTTCTTTTTCAGTATCGGGCTCGTTACCTCTACAGCGTCGCCTAACGCATATATGTCGTTGTTTGATGTCTGCATGAAACTGTTTACTTCAATGCCGCCAAGAGCGCCGATCTTCAAACCGGCTTCCCGGGCAAGGCTGATGTCGGGTTTTACGCCTATGGACAGTATCACCATATCGGCAAGCAGTTCCCTGCCGCTGGAAAGCTTTATCACGAGTTTTTCATCGGCGCGCCTTTTGAACGAGCTCACCCCGTCCTTGAGGTAAAACTCAACATTTTTGGTTTTGAGGTGCTGGTGAATCATAGAGGCCATCTCGAAGTCCATTACATTCATCACCTGTTCTGCCATTTCGACAATGGTGACGAATATTCCCCTTGCATGGAGATTTTCGGCCATCTCGAGCCCTATGAAACCGGCGCCGACTATCACGGCACGCCTGGGCTTTTTTTCATCGATGAATTTTTTTATACTGTCCGTGTCAGGCACGTTCCTAAGGGTGAATATCCTGTCATCATTAATTCCCGGTATCGACGGAATTATCGGCGCCGCTCCGGGTGACAGTACGAGTTTGTCGTATCCTTCGGAATAAACCTCGTTGGTATCGAGATTTTTTACATCGACTGTTTTTCTGTCAGGGTTTATTCTGACAACCTCGGATTCTATGCGGATGTCTATGTTGAACCTTTTGCCGAAACTTGCCGGCGTCTGGACGAACAGCTTCATTCTTTCGGTTATTACATCGCCGATATAATAAGGAAGGCCGCAGTTTGCATAGGATATATAGTCCCCTTTTTCAAAAAGAATAATCTGGGCCTTTTCATCATCCCTTCGCAGCCTTGCAGCGGTCGTTGCACCGCCGGCGACACCGCCAATTATCAGATATTTCATTGTTTCCTCCATGATTAAAAAATACTTTATAATAATATTATAATTTTTAACTTTAGTGGCCATTTATACAAATAATTTATACTAAATAAAATCCAGTCTGACTATTTTCAATTTTTTATCTGCAAAATCGATATTTTTTTGAAATTAGCCAAAATTTGTTATATTATTAAAC
>JBJKSS010000108.1:0-2994 GCA_046703745.1 Spirochaetota bacterium | reverse complement strand
ACCATAAATATTGATGTCGACATTACTGGAAAGATTCTGAAAAGACAGTTCGTCGTATAACCAGAGGGCAAAAGCCGCGCACATGAGCCCGCCTAGACTATGTCCCGTTAAATTAAGTTTTATTTTTTTATCCGGGCTGGATGTAATCGCATCGATAATCCACGAAAGGATTGATTTGCTGTTTGACTCAAGATTCTTGTGGATTGATAAAGAAGTATCCGTTGCTTTTGAAATATATGCATTCTGCGATTTTGTATGAATGGATTGACGTGACCAGGGGGTCAGACCGTAAACATTTAAATCCTGAAATATCCATGACGAGAGAGAAACAGGGTTCGTGCCCCTTATTACAATTGTATACTCGGGAATTTCCTTATTAATATCCTGCACTATAAAAACCAGGCTGTCGGAAAAAATTTCATTGCTCTTATGCGCAATGGGCCCCCACGCCACATCCGAAAATGACAGATCGTCTTTAACGGACAGAAGAATTTTTGAAAGATAATTCTGAAGGGTTTCGGTGTCGGTTTCATAAAAGTCCGAATAAGAAATAAACGAAAGCAGCAACATCCTTGATCCGGTTTCCATTGTATTTTTCTCCCACTAATTAAAATAGATTTATTGGAAAAATTGACATTACATCCAAATATGCTTATGTGCATTATCGAAATGCACAAACATAATACCAAAAATCATTTAAACAAACAATTAAATTTATTACGAATTAGCCAACTTGCAGCATTTTTATGTGCGGGGTGAAGGGCAAATTACTTCCTCTATCTGTTTATATGTGTAATATTTTGCAAGTAAAATTATCACATTTATTCAGTAAATATTTTTTTTATAACATTGACGATGATGCGGGGATTGAAGTGTTAATTTTAATTACAACAATTTCATTATTATGATATAATCTTTGCCTATGGGAATTAATTTTGAAAAATATACCGGTTATTCGGCAGATGATATTCTTCAGGAATGCGACGTGTTTTTTTATGCATCACACAGGGGCAAGGGCGGACAGAATGTCAACAAGGTGGCAACTGCCGTCAGGCTCATTCACAGGCCGACAAAAATAACGGTAAGGTGCAGCCTTGAAAGGCAGCAGGCAAAAAATAAAAAGAAGGCCGCAGAGATACTTTTAACAAAATTAATAGGGTCGGCTCAAGCCCAAAAAATTGAAAAAGGCAAATCAAGACGTCAGAAAAGGCTGAAAAAAACCACAAATAAAATCGACAAGGCAGCCAAACAAAAACAGAAAAACCACCGAAAAAAAATCAAGACATTGAGAAAAAAGATTGAAGAATGAAAAAGTCATCGTTCAGCACCATATTTATTATCCATAAAGATTTATTTCATGATTTGAAAACAAAATAAACCGCTGCCAGGATGCATAAGCCGGCCCAGAGATAGTTCCATTTAAGCGGCTGCTGCATGTATAGCAAGGCAAACGGGACAAATACGGAAAGGCTGATAACTTCCTGGATTATTTTTAACTGCATCAGGCTTGCCGATTGATAGCCGATACGATTTGCCGGAACCTGGATCAAGTACTCGAAAAAAGCTATACCCCAGCTTGCCAGTACGGCAATGTACCATTTTTTATCACTTAAATTTTTCAAATGGGAATACCATGCAAATGTCATGAATATATTTGAAACTACCAGCAGGCATATTGTCTTGATAATGGATGACATAATAACTCTTAAAAAAAGAGAAATTAATTAAATATATATTATTTAACAACACCCGGAAATTCGGCATGCCTATATTTTATATCATATTTTATTTTTCTTGATAATACCTTTAATTTTTAAAATCACATATTCCCTGTTTTTCGCATCCTGATGAACCCATTTCCAAAACGCCAGATTACCATTAATATTATTTCCGCCATCATACAATAAACTGGCAAGATCGATATCATCGGGCAGGATTTGATACACCCTTATATAATTTATCTCGGCCAGAAGCAAAATCGCAATATCACCCCTGTACAGCTTCATGCCGGAAATCCCCGTCTCCCAGTTGGTCTTGTCATCAGAATAAGCCTCGCTGAGTAAATAGTCATTGATTTTTTTTCCGGCGGAGTAAATTTGTTTGTAGGCTGCATTGGAGCTTTCAACACCGTTGAAATTCATAGTGTACAGAATATTGTGCCCGTCCGCGTTTTTATCCGCTTCTTTGGCCAGCTTGTTAAAAAGCCCTCTATATTTTCCATTGCAAGACATGCATAACATGACTATAAAAAACAATAAAATTATTCTTTTCATGAGTTCGGCCTTCAAATTTATAAAATATTATTATACCCGATAAGCCGGGATTGCATTTATTTATATATGATAAACGTTACTATTCAGTCAAACATTATTTAATCAGTTAATCGGGCACTCAATTACCGCAAAACGTCAATATAAAAACAATGCTGCATCCGGTAATTGAGTGCCCGATAAGGGCATTATTTTATTACCCGCCGAATAGTAACTAATAAATAATATTTTTAACCGATATTAACAAGCTTAATTTATAAAAATTAACGCCTCCTTAAAATTCATATTAGATTATTCAAACAGTGGGTTTTCCGGCTGTCTTGTTATTGATTCAATCTGGAATTTTTTTGAAGACAAAAAACAGTTTTTAATTCAATTAAAGCGAATAATATATTATATTTCAAGGAATGCTTTTTTAAATGAATATATACTTAAAGGCAACGAGTTTGTCAGCTTTTTACGGTGGTTAATTAACCCGATAAATCGGGTTAATTAATGATCATACAGCCAGTTACAAGAATCGGCTTTTAAGGTATATGCTGATCCCGATGATAATCGGGAAACAATTGTCAGTATAAAAAGCATTCACGGAGAGAACACATGAATTATCTTTTTTTGATCCTTTCCATAATTTTCAACGTAGCATCATACTTCGTCTACAAAAGCATTGCCGGCAGGCAGAATGATTTCATCTGGTATGCGGTAGTCGCAGTTGGTCTTGTCC
>JBJKSS010000107.1:0-4964 GCA_046703745.1 Spirochaetota bacterium | reverse complement strand
GAATTTTTGATCAACATGAGAAAAATGAAAATCGGAACCGGGAAAAGCAATGATATAGCGCTTGAAGATTATGAAAATCTCGACAAATCACATGCGGTGCTGACGGTCAAGCAGAAAAACGTGTATCTTAAAAACATAAGCAAGAAGTATTCTGTGTTTGTGAATGAAGAGCAGATAACCGAACGCCTTCTGAAGCTTGAAGACGTTATCAAGATCGGCAGTGCGAAGTTTTTTTTCAAATACAGATGATTGCCAAGTTTTACGGAGGTATGAAAATGTTAAAAAAAATATTTGTATTATTTGTTGCCTTAATGATCCTTCAAACTGTTTCATCACAGAGTGTCAGGATTTCCCAGATAGATAACGGCAGTCTGCTGTTAAACCAGGAGATAAAATTGTACATAAGCGTAACCGATGCAAACGGCAGGCCGATCCAGTCCGCAGCCAAAAGCATGTTCAATGTTTATGAATCCGCTGACGGTAAAAATTTCAAAAAGATCGACGATATAATAAATTTCGTTCCGAAGGGCAACGAGAAAGAAGGGATAAATTTTTTGCTCCTGATAGACAATTCGGGAAGCATGTATGACGACATGAACGGCAATGCGACAAATGACAAGGATAAAATGCGCATAACTTATGTTAAAAAAGCCGTCAGGGATTTTCTGGACAGCATTAAAAATCCCAACGACAGGATCGGTGTGGCATCATTTAATTCCTATTATACACTGTATACAAAGCCCACTGCGGATAAATCTGCAATCAATGATTACATGGACCAGATACAAAGGCCCGCGGGTGATGAGGGATGGACCGAAATTTATTCCAGCCTTTACCTGGCAATTGATGAATTCAATGAAATAAAGGGGCGCAAGGTTATAATAATTCTCACTGACGGAGAAAACGAGCCGTATTACCTTAATACGAAAAAACCGCATCGTGTTTTCGGGAACAAGGTTTTCAGCTACAAGGAGCCCATTGTGAAAGCAGAAGAGGAAGGTTTGTCGATCTTTGCCGTCAATTTCGGAAAACAGGGCGGCAAGTGGGACAGGAATTTGAGCGCAATAGCTTCGAATACGGGCGGCGTTGTTTTCGATGCTTACAGCCAGGATGAATTAAGCAGGGTTTATGCGGTGATAAACAATCTGGTGCTCAATGAATATATACTGACTTACAGGGCGACTATGGATCCGTCGGACAGGAAGCTTGTGAAAGTTGAATATACAGCCGCTGGCGGCAAGAATATTACCGGGACAAGATATTATTTTTCCAGCATGATTTTTGGCATGCCGCTTAAAAATTTCAACCCCTTGATTTTCCTGGTTTTCCTTCTCGCTCTTGCGGGGCTTTATCTTCTTTCGCTTTTCAAATTTAAAAATACCAATCCCGATGCAACGATTGAGGTTATTGCGACCCAGGCGGGGCATGTTGCAGGCACGCAGATTGTAACGTTGAGCGATAATAAAACTGTGATCGGCAGCTCGAAGGATGCCAACATGACAATTGTGGGCAACACGGCGGTTAAAAGCAACCACGCGACGATACAGTTCGACAAGACGACCAAACAGTACACCATCGTCTCCGAAGGCAGCCTTACCGTCAACAACAGGGATGTGAAGAAGAAACATCTGGAGTCAGGCGATGTCATCAATGTCGGAGGAACGACAATTGTCTTTGATGAAGGCATGATGAAGGATAAAAAGAAAAAATAACGTATTGGCCGAATATTTTTTGTGGCTTCAGCGGCAAGGCTGAAGCCTTTTTGTTCAATATGAATTTTATTGTGAATTGGGGTTGCAATGAAAAGCACTGACGCACAAATGATCCTGCGTGGTTTTGCCGATGAAGAATGCATCGGGCGGTTTGAAAATCTGAATGTCAATGAGATCATAAAACTTCTTTACAGCAATGTGTCGCAGGAGAGAACAGCAGGCGCTGTAATTGCCGGAAAGAGGAAAATGACGGAAGCAATTCCGGATTTGTGCTATGCCCTTCAGATCGAGAAAAAGCTTTATTCAAAAATTGCAATATCCGAGGCTCTGGGCAGCATCGGTGTAAAGGCGATGCCCGCCCTGGCCGCCCTTTTGGGAAAGATCGGCAGCAACCAGCACAAAACTTTGCCGGTTAAATCATTCGCCAAAAAAAATTATCCATTGCCGAGAGACATAGCGGCAAGAACCATCATCAAGATCGGCATCGATGCGCTTCCTTATCTTGAAAATGTTCTGAAAAAAGGCGAAACGGTCCAGAGTTCTGAAGCAATCGATGCTATTGGGCATATAGCATATTACAAAAATGAAAAAAGGTCTTTGCCTTTTCTCAGGAAATGCCTGAATGCCCATCGTTCCAACAATCTTATAGTCTGGAAAATTGTAAGGGCCTTTGAGGCATTCGATGACGGTGAAGTAATCGCTTATTTGAATGAGATTTTGAACGACTCTGATGCGCAATCCATTTTAAAGCTTGAGGCAAAGAGGAGCCTCTTGCAGATTGGTAAAAGAAATGCCTGACGATATTAACTGTTTTTAATGGCGGTCTGCCAAGATGAAAATTTAAAACGTTTGATTTGACAAATTTACTGTTTTCAAAAATGATACTTTTCATAGATTTTTGTTCGTATGAAAAGTTCTACAATATCCCTGTTCAGTTTTCCTTTTTCTGCATCCTGTCTCATAATATTCAGGGTTTCGTTTATGTCGATCTTTTTTTTATACGGTCTGTCGTTTGAAACCAACGCATCGTATAAATCCGCAACGCAGAGTATCTGGGTTTCAATGGGTATATCGGCGGCCTTCAGGCTGTTTGGATAACCGGATCCGTCCATCATTTCATGATGGGTGTAAGCTATGTGCGGTATTTTTTTCAGGCCGGAGGGCCATGGTATTTCATCGAGGAATTTGAATGAATGAAAGACATGTGTCCTGATAAGTTTTCTTTCTTCATTTGTGAGGCTGCCCTCTTCAACAAGATATGATTTCAGTTCATAATCTGTGAGATACGGCTTGACTTCTCCTTTTACTGTAATATACTTCAATTTTGCAAGCTCATTGATGGATTTTTTTTCTTCCTCTGTGAGTCTGCCGGGAAGTTTGGCCTTTTCCAGGAGTCTGAAATATTCATCGACTTTCAACAATTCATTCTGCTGGGACTCCCTGTCAGTGATCCTTGTTTCAATGTGGTACCTTATCGTCTCGAACCTTTCCCTGATTATTTCGAATTCACTTAAAAGGAGTTTCTCGCTTTTTGTCAGCACATTCTCCGAAATGCCGATCTTCCCGAAATCATGAAGCAGCGCCGCATAACGGATTGTCAGCATTTCATCATTGGTAAATTTTATGTTGCTTAACGGCCCCTTGTCCGCCCTGTTTATTTCTATTGCAATGGCAACACTGTATATTGAGACCCTTCTTGAATGGCCGGCGGTGGACGGATCACGGGATTCGACGGCCAGTGCCGAGGCTTCGATGAAGCTGTCGAATATGTCCTTAAGCTCCTTGTACAGCATCGTGTTCTCAAGGCCGATTGATGCCTGTGATGTCAGAGATTTGATCAGTCTTTCACATCTGGAATCAAAGGGGATCACCAGCTTCTCAACCTTGTTTTTGGTATCCAGTTTTACATTTTTTTTCTTTTTCCTGTTTATCAACTGTACGACGCCGATTACTTCGCCCACATGATTTATCATGGGTACCGTCATCATTGATTTCGTGATGTAGTTGTTGGCTTTGTCGAAATTGTCAAAAAATTTGTATTCCACGCCAGGGGGTAATGCATAGCAGTTTTCTATGTTCAGGGTTTTTCCTTCCGTGGCCACGTATCCCGATATACTGTTTTTGTTCATCGGTATTGTGAATTTTTCATAGATGTTTCCCAGTGTATCATTCTGTGAATACTGGAACGAAAGCATTTTGGTTCTTTTATCTGAATCAACACCCGGTAAAACGGTGTAAATACTGCCGCCGTCGGACACAGTGAGTTCGCAGCATGTCGAGAGTATTTTCTGGAGAAGTATGTCGAGGTTTGTTTCAGCCGAAAGTTCTATGCCTATCTGGTAAAGCTTGTTTAATTCTTCAACATATTCAATGCGGTCCGCCGAGTTTTTCAGAGTTGCTTCGATCTTTGCCTTGAAAAACGGGTATGTCAGGAAATCAGAAAAATGCATTTTGAGGAGTCTGTCGGCATGTTTTGCCTGTGATTTCTTGATTATTGCAATCGGGATAACATTGGATTCTGCTGATTTCGATAAATCAGATTTGATGTTATGTGGTTCCGGGCCTCCGGTTAATCCTGTAAGGTCATAAAGCACTATTGAGTTGTAAATTGAACAATCGTTCTTGATGACCTTCAGGTTAAAGTCATCACCGATTATTTGCTTCAATTCATCATAAACCGGGCTTTTTTTGTTTGTAATATAAATTATTCGTTTTTCTTCCAAAATCTGGCCTTTTTTAGAATTAATAATTCAACATTTAATATATCATGACTTAAAACCTTTTATATCATATTTTGTTTAAAAATCATATATAGCTATTTTTTTATTAAAATTTATTATATAACATATTAATCTTTTATAAATATGCCTTATGGCATGATCTTTTTCATAAGATTATGATTGAATTTGGCTTTAGGTGAGTGTTATAAAATATATTAATGTGTTACCGGAGATAAATCGATGCATGATTTTTACATAATCGCGACACCTATCGGCAATTATCTTGATATAAGCCTCAGAGCGGTTGAGTTATTGAAGGCCGTTGATTTTATAGTATGTGAAGAAGAAAGGGAATACAAGAAACTCTTCGGGATTCTCAAAATAAAAGAAAAGAAATTCATTCTTTGCAACGAGCATAGTGAAGACGAGGCAATAGAGCTGGCCGTTGGCCTTCTGGAAAATGGCGAAAAAGGCGCATTGATATCCGATTGCGGCACCCCCCTGTTTGAAGATCCTGGGCACAGGCTCATTA
>JBJKSS010000106.1:0-7974 GCA_046703745.1 Spirochaetota bacterium | reverse complement strand
GGCTTATATTTAAATCACAGTAAATTGATTCCGGATTTCAAAAATTTTTTCAGCCCGAATAATATTTTGCCGGATATGCTTTCTGCATTCTGGCTGATGATAATTGCAGTTGTAATTGTATTTCCGTTGAAATTGTTTAAAAAATATAATTATGTTTTTCTGGCCAATCTTATTTTCATAGTAATATATGTTGTTTTTGCACTATGGTGGGAACCGGATTACAGGGAATTCTGGATCGCCCCCATGTTTTCATTCTGGTTTCTCGCTTTTATTGTAATTAATTTTATTGTTGATAATTTGAAAATACTCAAGCCTTTGAATAAAGTTGTTGTCTATTCTTTTGCAATCGTAATTGTTTTTTTGCTTTTTTTTATAAATTTTACAGGGTTCATGTATCCTTATTCTGAAAAAAAATTCAGGAAATATGATATTGTCAGGGATGCCGGTAAGATTATTATCAGGAATGATTGAATGATTTTTTGATCAGGTACATATTATTGGATAAATTATTTTTTTACCCTCATTATAACGGTTTAAAATGACTGCAAAATATATTATTTTGTCTCAAAATCTTGACAATAAAGATGAAAGAGTAATATAATATATTTTGGTGCTGGGCTTTTTTGTCTGATAATTAAAAAATTTTCATGTTTTTTTCGTAAGGTAATTTTTCAAAGTGGAAAAAATTGAATATCATTAGAGTTGTTTTTAATGAAGCAAAGCCGAATTTTAGTTGTAGAAGATGATGAAATAATCAAACACGCCATTGAAAATCAATTGATTTTAATGGGCTATATAATATCCGGCGATGCAAAAAGCGGAATAGAAGCAATTGACAAGATTGATTCTACCGACCCCGATCTCATAATAATGGATATAAAACTTGAAGGGAACATCGACGGTATAGAAGCTTCAAGAATAATTAGGGAAAAATATGACCTGCCGATTATTTTTTTAACCGGTAACACGGATGAAGAGACCATCAACAAGGCCAAGGAAATCAATCCCTACGGATATCTCGTCAAACCAATAGCAAAGCATGATTTGAGCATTGGCATAGAAATGGCCCTGTACAAGCATAAAATAGACAAGGAATTAAAAAAAAGCGAAGAACGTTATCGCTTGATAGTTGAAGATCAGACAGAATTAATATGCAGATTCAATAAATACGGCGAGATTACATTTGCAAACAAGGCTTATTGTACGTATTTTAACAAAACAATAGAATCCCTGCTAACCAGTAAATATCATCATTTTTTAACCGGATCAGACAAAAATAAATTTATAGATGAAATAAATTCGTTGAACATAAGTAATCCAGTAAAAACAATTGAGTTCGGTTATCATTCCGGAGATAACCAGGTGATTTGGCACAGGTGGACAAACAGGGCATTATTCAATGATAAAAAAGAAATATTTGAATATCAGTCGGTAGGCAGTGATATAACGGATAAAAAACGTGCCGAGGAAGAATTATTGAGAACCAATAAGCTGGAATCCCTCGGTACCCTTGCCGGCGGAATTGCCCATGATTTCAACAACATAATAATGTGCATACTCGGCAACATCTCATTGACAATGATAAAACTTGAGCCTGAAGATGAAAGGTATAAAACCCTGAAAGAAGCCGAGAAAGCCGTTAAACATGCAAGGGACCTGGCTCATCAGCTTTTGACCTTTGCAAAGGGGGGCACACCTGTAAAAAAAACTTCGACCATTACTGATTTGATAACGGAATCCTCTTCATTTGTATTAAGAGGTTCCAAGGTACAGCCCGAATTTTTTTTTGAAGACGATCTTCCTCCTGTTGAAATAGATGAAAGCCAGATAAGTCAGGTTATAAACAATTTGATAATAAATGCCGATGAAGCCATGCCTGATGGGGGCAAGATATATATAAGGGTTGAAAAAGAGGAAATCATTGATAAACATGCCATGCCGTTAAACGACGGAACATATATCAAGATTTCCATTACCGATCAGGGGATAGGTATTCATGGAAGGCACCTGCAAAAAATTTTCGATCCATATTTTACCACCAAACAGAAGGGAAACGGTCTTGGACTGGCAATATGTTATTCCATAATTAAAAAGCATGACGGCCATATTACCGTGGAATCAAAGCCTGGTATAGGGACAACATTTTACATATATCTTCCAGCAACAAAAAAGAAAAAGCAGGATCAGGAAAACATCAATGCGAAGATAATGAACGGAACTGAAAAGATTCTCGTTATGGATGATGAATCTATAATCCGTGATGTATTAAAAAAAATGCTGTCACATCTCGGTTATTCATGGGACCTGGCCAGTAACGGGGAGGAAGCAATAGAATTATATAAAGACGCATTGAATAAAAATGAAAAGTATGATGTTGTAATTATGGATTTAACGGTCCCCGGCAAAATGGGCGGTGAAAAGGCTGTAAAGGAATTATTAAAGATTGATTCGAACGTAAAGGCCGTTGTATCAAGCGGGTACTCCAATGATCCCATAATGGCCAATTTCAGGGATTACGGGTTTATCGACTGCATTGCCAAACCGTATAAAATTGAGGATCTAAGCAATGTATTAAGAAGGGTTATTGATAAAAAGTGATCCGATTTTTATTACTGGTAGTTATAAACTTCATAGGAAGTTATGTACCAGATATTGTCTTTTTTTGTTAAAAAATATGTATAATATTTTTTTTCGGTATAATCCTGGTATTTGAAGTCGGCCAGAACGTAAACCTTGCCATTACCGTCGGAATATTCGGTATTAATGATCTGGAACCTTGTCGGTAAAAAGCTTATATCATCGATCCTGTCCCGTTTTAAATACTCCTTGTATTCGTTGATTATTACCTTTTGTTTTTCAATATCGGATTTCTGATAGCGTTTCCAGAAATTGCTGTTTGTCTGTATCAAACTGTCCAGGTCGAGATATAAAAAGAATTTGTCCCATTCTCCGTTCATTCTGGCCTTAAGCATGTATGAGACCACTTCATCAGGAGAGCGCTTTGTGGCGAATTCCTTTTTTTCAGTTTGCATCGACCGTTCTTCCGTAATTATGTTTTCCTTGATTTCCGAGGGTCTGATATTAAGTGCAATCTGGTTTGATGAAATCATCATGCCGGTTGTCTCGCCTGTTTTGGCAGAATTACCGCCTGTCTGCATTTCATTATCGAATACCTTAAGATCAGGGTAATAGTCGCCCCTGATGAAATACTGGCCGGGATTATTCAAATCATAATAATCATTCAACCTGATTTTAAAAAGGTATCCTTCGCCGGGTGAAAGTTTTACGGTGCTGTAAAAATTATTCTGTACCCTGTGAAATGATGTGATGTAATCCGTGCTGTGCTCCAGAGGTTTGTTTTGCATTGTCACCATCCGGAAATCTATGCTGAACCTTTTGTCATCGGATATTTTGAAGTATTTATCATCGGAAGATTTATTGAATATTTTTACATTTATATAAACTTCATCATTGGTATAAAAAATTTTGGGATTTGCAATTTCAATCATTACCTGAATATCATTTGCCTGCCTTGAATTATCATTGCCGGATTTTATAACATTGTCATTCTGGGCAAAAACTGATATATTAATTGCCATGAATATTATCAGAATATTGATATATTTCTTCATGATATTAACCTCTTTTTATGAATATCGGTTAATTTGGTTAAAGGTTTATTCAAATGAATTTTAAAAACTGGCTTATTGAAAAATCATTTCTTTCACAAAAAATCGAAGAAATTTTCGGTTCAATGAAATCCGGAGCCTCATTTATTAAAGTATCGGGCGTTTCGGGCAGTTCCAAAACATTAATTACATCATTGCTCAATGAATTTACAAATAAATCAATTTTGTATATCTGCCGCGACGACAAGGAGGCTGAGAATGCTTCGTATGATTTTGAATCATTCGGAGTTGAAAAATCCCATTATTTTCCGATGATTCAGAAAAATCCCTATATCGGAGCGGTTATTGACCGGGAGATAAATTCCAGCAGGCTGGAAGCATTAAAGAGCCTTGTTAACAATGATCCTTGCGTGGTCACGGCATCCATAGATACGCTTCTGTTCAATATAATTCCAAAGAAAAAATTCAGGCCATTTTTTATAAATCTTAAAGTCGGTGATAAAGTAGATATTGCCGGCCTGTCGGTAAAACTGGTACAGGGAGGTTATCAAAGGGTTAATAAGGTCACCGAATACGGAGATTTTGCCGTAAGGGGTGACATAGTCGATATTTTTTATTCTGTTTATAAAAATCCGGTCAGGATAGATTTTTTTGATGATGTAATAGAAATAATCAAAACCTTCAACCCTGATACCCAGGACAGTGAGAGCCATGTTGAAAGTGTTATTGTCCCGCCGTGCAGGGAATTCGTTTACGGTGAAAACGAAGTCAGGCGTGCAAAAGAGAAAATCTCAGGGTTGGAAGGTCGGCAGGATGAAAAGGATTCGCTGTTTGAAAAAATCAGGAACTATCAGAGTTTTGATGGTGGGCAGTTTTATCTTGACTTATTCTATGACAAAACGCCCATAACAGATTATTTCAGTGAAGGATTAATTGTTGTCGAAGATGCGAAGATTTTGAGAAATCTGGAAAAATCGATATTTAAAAATTATGAAGAGAATTACAATATTATTGCACATAAAAACATCCCGCGTGTAAAACCGGGTGATATTCTGTTTTCCCTTGATGATATTTTCTCCGCTTCAAAAAATGTCATTGAATTCAATTATCTTAATGACCCCAATGACAAAAATGATTTCAATTTTGATTTCAGGGATGTTCCTGTTTACATGGGAAATCTTGATGTGTTCAAGAATGATGTTAAAAAGTACCATGACGAAGGATATAAAATAATCCTGTTTGCCGATACCGATATCCAGTCCGAAAGATTATCCAATATTTTTGCAGAGTTCAACCCGTCTGATGACAGGTTTGAAATCGAGGATAACAGGCTTTCTGTATTCCCAATGTTCATATCTTACGGATTCATGTCATACTCTGACAAAATTTTATTTCTGAATGATCATGAAATATTCGGCAAGAGAAGCAAAATAAACAGGCATTTTTATACAAGACAGACAGAGGCAATTGATTCATTCATGGATCTAAAGCCCGGTGATTATGTGGTTCACATTAACCATGGCATCGGCCGGTTTCAGGGTATAGAAAGGGTTAAAAGTTTTGATATCGAAAAAGATTATATTTCCATCATGTATGCGGATGATGATAAAATTTATATTCCGATTGAGCAGCTTAATTTCATTCAAAAGTACATATCAAGTGAATTCGGCAGGCCAAAGCTTGACAGGATAGGAGGAAAAGGCTGGAACAGGACAAAGGAAAAAGTAAGGGAATCGATACAGGCACTTGCAAAAGAGCTGATCAAGCTGTATTCATTCCGCCTGAACCAAAAAGGTTTTGCCTTCCTGCCCGATACACAATGGCAAAAGGAATTCGAGGCAAAATTTCCTTATGAGGAGACGCGGGATCAATTGATAACCCTTGAAGAGGTTAAAAGGGATATGGAGTCTCCGAGGCTCATGGACAGGCTGATCTGCGGCGATGTCGGGTTCGGCAAAACCGAGATTGCCATAAGGGCAAGTTTCAAGGCCGTAATGAGTGGAAAACAGGTCGCCATTCTGGTGCCGACTACGATCCTTGCAGAGCAGCATTATGAGAATTTCAGTGAAAGACTGAAAAGTTACCCGATAAAGGTTGAAATGCTTTCAAGATTCAGATCAGACAGGGAACAAGCCGGTATAATAAAAGAATTGGCCGATGGTAAAATCGATATCATTATAGGCACTCACAGGCTGTTATCCAGTGACATTAATTTCAAGAATCCTGGGCTGTTGATTATTGATGAGGAACACAGATTTGGCGTCAAGCACAAGGAACAGCTTAAAAAGCTGAAAAAAACCATAGATTGCCTTTCATTAACCGCAACCCCGATTCCAAGGACATTGCACATGTCGCTTGCGAACATCAGGAATATATCGATAATAAATACTCCCCCGCACAACAGGCAGAGCGTTGAAACCTATATAACGGAATTCAATGAGGAGATTTTCATCGAAGCCGTTTTGAGGGAACTGAAAAGGGGAGGGCAAATTTTTTTCCTTCATAACAGGATCAAGTCGATTTATGTTATTAAAAAATACATAGAAAAATTAATACCCAATATCAGGGCCGTGGTGGCCCACGGGCAGCTTGGTGAAGACGATCTTGAGGATATCATTCATGATTTTTTAAATCATAAATACGATATAATGCTCACCACAACCATAATAGAGTCCGGCATCGATATGCCGCGCGTCAACACGATATTCATAGACAGGGCCGATAAATTCGGTTTGGCCCAGCTTTATCAGTTGAGGGGCAGGGTGGGCCGGTCCGAAAAAAAGGCTTATGCGTATCTTTTTTACGAATCAAACGCTGCCCTGACCGAGGATGCAATGAAGCGCTTGAATGTAATTTCAGAATACACCGAGCTTGGAAGCGGCTTCAAGGTTGCCATGAAAGATCTCGAGATCAGGGGTGCCGGCAATTTGCTCGGCCAGGAACAGCACGGAGACATCCTTGCCGTCGGGTTCCAGTTGTACTGCAAGCTTTTATCCGAAGCCATTGCCGAGCTGGCGCCTGAAGATGCAAAAGAACTGGCTAAAGACAGGGGGGAAGTTTATCTGGAACTTCAGTACACGGGATTTATTCCGGATAGTTACATACTCGACCAGAGGCAGAAGATGGAGGTTTACAAGAAAATAGCAGCCATAACATTTAATGAAGAAATAAATGAACTTAAAAAATCCCTGGAAGACAGGTTCGGCAAAATCCCTCAGGAAGTGAATTCCTTGTTTTACCTGGCTGAAATAAGGATACTGTGCAGGGAATATAACATTAGTGAGCTTCTGGAAAAAAAAGATTATATAGAAATCAAATTTTCAAAATTTTCGGATATAAAAATCAACAAATTAATTAATATCATAAATAAAAGCAACGGCCGGATATATCTGAAAAGTCAGTCTTCCTCAAGTCTATTTGTTAAAAATGACGATCAACTTAAAGGTTTTGGGGACAAGATTGTCTATTTTAAAAATTTGTTTTCACAAATATTTTAAAAAAAACGACGAAAAATATAATTATTCATTTTTATCTTTCGCCGTCTTTTAAAAGTTAATTCATAATTAAAATTGAAGTCTTAAGCCAACACTTGCAGTCTTGATGCCCCCTTCAAAGAAAGGCGAGAAGCTGACTTTCTTTTCTTGTTCAATGAACCCGTTATACTGTTTTTCCCTGTCGAAATACAATATTGACACAAAGTCAAGTACAAGTCCAACTATCAAAAATGGGCCGCCCACGCATAATAAGCCGATAGATGATCCCACTAGGGCACTATTATAATTATCAATTTTATTGGCATTGTTATAAATATATACTCCTAAAAATGGAAAGCCAACAGATAAAGCGGCAAATCCCGTAATGGATAATGCCAATCCGGAGGACAGCAAGCCAATCGCGATGTTCCTGCTTCCCTTTGCAATCATTTGATATTTTTCAATATCGACATCAAGCACATCATCGCTTATCCTGTTGTCTTTTTGCAGGGATATAAGCTCTGGTATCCTTTCGCCTATATAATTCAATTGATAATCAAATTTGGTTTTAAATGATTTTTTATAATCAATTTTTCCTGTGTCAGCATCGATGGCAGTAACATCTATAATGAATTTATCACCCTCTTTATGTGCTTTGCCTGTGATGATCATTTTTGCATCGGCTTTTTTCGCTATCTTAAGCAAATTGTCCTTGTTTTTCAATTCACTGTCACTGATTTTCAGCTCTTTGATAATCTTGTCCCTTTTAATTTTATCTATTGCATAATATTTATTATAATCCGACAGATCATAAATAATTGTTTCGGTTACCTGGTTGACCTTTGTTTTGTCAATATTGCCCGGATCAAAAT
>JBJKSS010000105.1:0-3697 GCA_046703745.1 Spirochaetota bacterium | reverse complement strand
ATGTTGAACCCTACCCCGAATATTTTTGAAATTTTAAACTTCGAAAATTCCCGCTTAAGGTTTTGAAGCTCATGCCTTATCATCTGATCCATGAATTTATTGAATGTGTCCTCGCCCGTGTATTCCCTGGTGAAAAGGCTCTTCATCTTGAGAATTCCAAGCGGCAGCGATCTTGTCAGCATGACGCAGTCGTCTTCTATCATCGTCAACTCGACGTTCCCCGTACCGATCTTGAGAATGCACCAGTATTTGGAGCCGGATTCGCTGCCGGCAATATAATCCGTCAGGGCGCTGTACGTATACTCCATCTCCTTTGATGCGGGAAGTATCTCGATTTCAATATTGGCATTGGTCCGGATGTTATCCAGGAAAATATCCAGGTTGACTGCTTCCCTGACAGCGGTGGTGGCCACGGCCTTGATCTTGTGCACATTGTATTCCTTGCAGAGCCTTTTGAATTTTTTCAGGATATGAACACACTCGTCTATGGTGTTCCTGCTTATTGCGCCGGTTTCAAAGGTGTCCTTGCCAAGCATTACCTGCTGCCTCAACTCTTCGAGGACATTAAAGCCGTTTTTTTTGATTTCATAAATCGACATCTTTATCGAGCCCGAGCCGATGTCGATCACTGCGGTGACTTCCTTATCCAATTTTTAATTCTCCAAAAAATGACTTCTAAAACAAAAACGATTTGTTACGGGGCAGCGATGCATATTTTGCGGCACCGAAACTCACTGCATCGTCTTCAAGCGCTGACTTGATTAACCTTACATCCCTGGCACCGTTTGATATCGAGCATTGTAGCATAAATTCCCTGATTATCGGAGTCATTTCTTTATATAATGATTCGTATAGCCCGCCGCCGAGAATTACCGCATCCACTCCGATGAGGTTTACCACGTTCGCAAGGGCAATGCCGATCGCTCTGGATGCAAGCTTTATCGATTTGACAACTATGGCATCATTGGCCTTGTAGCATTTTTTCAATGACGAGGAGTTTACGCCCTTCTGCCAGTCAGGATAGACTTCGTTGATCATGGATATTTTGCCCGTTTCATATTGCAGTTTCATTATATTCTTGATGATACCTGTCTTACTCGCAATTGCCTCAAGACAGCCGTTATTGCCGCAGTTGCATTTGGGGCCGTCTATCTGCACTATCATGTGCCCTATCTCGCCTGCCGTAAAATTACGCCCCCTCATTATTTCCCCGTTTACTATATATCCCCCGCCTATCCCCGTCCCTGTGAATACGCCGTAGACACTGGTGAAATTTTTATCCTTGAGTATAGAATATTCGCCGTACGTCCCCATATTGACATCATTGTCTATCAAAACCGGTTTTTTGAGACTCTTTGACAATATGCTGCCCAGTTTTATATTCTTCAGGCCGAGATTCGGGGCATAAAGCATCAGCCCTTTTTCTATGTTTACAGGAGAAGGCACGGCCACTCCCACGGTTTCTATTTTATCGGGTTTTATGCCGGACTCATCAACGGATTCACTGAAACATGAATGAATTTTGTTGACCACGGAATCGATATTTTTGGCTTTTATCTTGACCTTTGACCTGGCAAGTATCCTGTTGTTTTCATCGATAATTATCGAATAAGCCTTGGTGCCTCCGAGGTCTATACCGCCGTAATATTTCATAAAACCCCCTAAAAAGTTTATATAATAAGTATGCAATAATTTTAAAAAAATATAAAGGATTATGTAATTATTGTATAATTTTGATTCACATTAAATGATTTGCAAAGGCCTCATCTTCTCAACGCTTCGACCGGTTCGATAAATGCCGTTTTTAACGAAGGAAAAATAGTACAAATACTCGAAAGGATAAAGCCGAATAAAAAGCCGAAGCTCAAAATGCCGAAAGAAAATTGTACAAAAATCGTGTTGCTGTACTGGAACTCCAGCCCTCCCATAAGCGCATCATAGTTTATCGGGAACAACGAAAATATGAATGTCATAATCCCGCCGGCCACTGTTCCGGCCAATGATCCGATGAAACTCAAGACAACCGCCTCCAGGAAAAACACAGCAACGATTTCGGATCTCTTAAGTCCGAGAGCCCCCATCATACCGATCTCCTTTATCCTTTCGTAAATCACCATGATGATCACGTTTATTATGAGGAATGATGAAAGGATTATGAAAATAATATATGCTATCATCATGTAAACATCCATTGCCCTGAAAAACACGACAAGCGGGAATTCATTCCACCCCTTGATAGACAGGTCATTGTTATCGAGCATCCGGGTGATTTTTTTCTTGACACTGTCAGTTTTGTTTATATTGTCAAGATAAACGAATAAAGACTGGGTCTGATTTTCAAGGTTTGCAAGTTTCTGGAATTTCTTAAACGGTATTATTATATAGTGCTTGTCTACAATCGCATAGTCAAAATCGAATATCCCTGAAATTTTCGGTGCGTAATACTTGTCGGAATACTTGCTCGAAATGATTTTAAGCGGTATCCTCAATTCGCTTTCATCCCTGAAAATTTCAAGCAAAAAATCCCTGTCGTCAGGGCCGATGTTCTTTTTAAGAATGTACGTGTCATTCGCACCGTCATAATCATAATTATCCAGGAAAAACCCCTTGTAAAGGGCATTCTGAAAGATCGAGAAAACAACATTTGATGACTTGCCGATTACAGACGGTATTGTATTCATTTCGGCGTTTATAAAAAAACCGAGCAGTTTAAACTCATCGGCCTTGACAAGATTTTTCCTTAATGAATAATATTTACTGCCGGCGTCTTTATTATAAAAATGCCCAAGAAATTTTTCTCCGTCCTGAGACGCCGTGTTATCGATGATCCAGCGGTATTCATTCGGTTCTATTTTTTGCGGGATCAAACTCATCTTCATTGCGAGCCTTAAGCAGATCGCGCATTCATTCTTTCCAGGTTCCGGGAATCTTCCTGCGAAAATTCCGTCTGTATGGAACCTCAGGTTGAATTCATGATATTTCTTCTCCCTGTCGATGTCGATGCCCCACAAAACTGCATGTTTAACGACATTGTTTGTCAGCGTGGCGCCTGTCATCATTCTGGGGAAAACCTCCCTGACCCCGTCTATTTTCTTAATCGCGTCGATCATGTCATTCAAATTGCCCTTTTTGTATTCTACCGGGTATTGCAGAGGCAGGAAATCGATGTTGTTCTCAAAGTCCTTCGTGGTGATTGAAATGTGCCCGACCTCAAAGGTGAGCACTGCCTTTCGTATCGCAACCTTCATTCCGCCAAGGAAAGCCATCACGCCGATAATCATGAAAACCGCAAAGCATATCGCAGTTATGCTTAAAAGCGATCTTCTTTTGTTCCTGAAAATATTCCTGTAGGCAATCTTGAATAAAAACAGAGGATTTTGCAGTCGAAATTTTTTGTCGTCCATTCCCTTCATCCCGCACCTGGATTATCAGTCGAATTTCAAGGCATCGACTATCTTGAGTTTAATGGCCTTTCTTGCCGGTATGTAGGCAATTACGGAAGAAAACAGCGGCGTCAATATTCCCGAGAGAATTATTGTCCGCCAGTTCCACGCCGATCTGAAGAGGCCGGTTACCCTGTACCCTATGTTGGACACATTTGCCTGCTCAAGAATCTTAGTATAATCAATGCCGTATTTGACCATGAAATAATTTATTATTATACTTAAAACAATCCCGAAAATTGAGCCTATAAGAC
>JBJKSS010000104.1:0-3155 GCA_046703745.1 Spirochaetota bacterium | reverse complement strand
TTTTAAGGACGGGAAGCCTTGATGTCCCCCTGGAAATATCCGAGGAGCATACGGTAGGTGCGACATTGGGCAAGGATACTATAGAAAAAGGTTTGTGGGCATCGTTTTACGGGACTTTGTTCGTAATAGTTTTCATGATGCTTTACTACGGATTCGCAGGATTCGTGGCGGATTTTGCAGTAACCCTGAACGTCATATTGTTGATAGCAGGTATGGCTTTGTTCCATGGTACTTTGACTTTGCCGGGTATAGCGGGTGTAATTTTGACCGTTGGTATGGCGGTTGATGCAAACGTTATCATATTTGAAAGGGTAAGGGAAGAATTCAGGTCGGGCAAGACATTCAAATCAGCCATGACGCTGGGATATCACAGGGCGTTCTGGACGGTAGTTGATGCCCACGTTACCAATTTTGCGGCCGGTATAGGATTAACACTGTTTGGTACAGGGCCGGTCAAGGGATTCGCCGTAACATTATGTCTGGGTATCGTTGTATCGTTGTTCACATCATTATTCGTGACCAGGATCATATTTGATTCGATACTAATGAAAATGGAATTCAAAACGATGAGAATGATTTCGCTTTTTAGGGGGAAATAAGTAATGAAAGTTAATATACATTTTATCAGGGCAAGGGTGTTCTGTTATATAATATCATCCACTATAATTCTTCTGGGGCTGTGGTATTTACTGGGAGGAGGCATAACCGAAAAATTAAACCTGAATCTGGGATTCTTTCAACCAAAAGGATTGAATTTATCCATTGACTTCAGCGGTGGTTATGTAAACCAGGTAACTGTATATACCGGAATAGACCAGGAAGAAATAAGAAAACTGGCCATGGAGTCTGGGCTCGGTAATGATGTTCAAAAAATTATCATATCGGATGACAAGCAAATCGGAAATGAAACATCGTATTTGATAAAGACTCTAATAGATGAAAAGGCTCAAAAAGCATTAAAAACTAACCCTGATATGACGGCTGCTAAATATTTTCAAACCAATGTTGAAAGATTTTATGCCAAGATAAGGGAAAAGTACGGTGATACATATACTATAACAGGTGCCGAGCTTGTCAAGGCAAACAAGGCATATCCGGAAAAAATGACCGGCGAGCTGGCGGATCAAAGAACAGCCGACAAAAGGGTCATGGAAAATGTTGTAAAAGAAAGTGAAAGTGTTATTTCTCCGATTTATTCGAAGGGCTTAAGATTTCAGGCAGTAATGCTTGTGTTATTCGTATTGTTCATTTTGCTGGTTTATATATCATTCAGGTTCAAGTTGAAATTCGGTATCGGAGCTCTGGTTGCTTTGCTTCATGATATTCTGGTAACGATCGGATTTATCTCTTTCATGAGGATTGAGTTTGACTATACGATTCTGGGAGCAATTCTGTTTATCATGGGTTACTCCCTGAACGATACGATTGTTGTTTATGACAGGATCAGGGAAAATTTGGGGATCATGAAGGATTTTTCTCCAAAGCATATAATAAACACTTCAATCAACCAGACGTTGAGCAGGACGATTATCACATCTTTCACGGTATTTTTGTCTGCTCTTGCATTAGCCATCTGGGGAGGCCCGAAAATCCAGTGGTTTGCCATAACGATTATATATGGTACCGTAACCGGTACATATTCTTCAATTTTTATTGCAGCTCCTGTAGTAGATTCATGGGATGATTTGTTTGGCAATAAAAAAGAAAAAGTAAGGCTTAAGGAGCTTGCCGAAAGGGAGAAAGAACTGGAAAGAAGGCAAAAAGCCAGGGAGATTGCAAAAAATCCGGCTGTTGCAAATTCAAATGAAGGCAACAATGAGACCGGCCTGGATTCTGCAATGCAAAGCAGGATAGAAAGTTCTTCAATGATTGATAAAAAGGCTGAAGATTTGAATTTGTCAAAAAAACTGCTTAAAAAGCTTAGCGGCAAGAAGAAAAAATAAATTTAAATTTGCCGCTTGACAAGTTTATAAATTGAATTTAAATTCTTAAATATTAAAGAGGTTTTATGGCTAAAGAAGAACCAATTGAAGTTAAAGGAACAGTAATTAAAGCATTGCCAAATGCGATGTTTACCGTAAAAACTGAGTCGGGCCATGAAATTTTAGCTCAATTATCAGGCAGGATGCGCAAATATTATATACGTATTGTGCCTGGTGATGTCGTTGTTGTTGAAGTCTCCCCGTATGATCTTACAAAAGGCAGGATAGTATTCAGGGAGCAATGAGAAGCTCAAAAGAAACCGCTTAAGGATTAAGCGATTATATTATAAAAACTTGTAATAAGTGAGGTAATCTAACTTGGCAGAAGTCGTTACATACAAAGGCGAAGATATCGAGAAAGCAATAAAAAGGTTCAAAAAAATCGTCGACAGGGAAGGAATTTTACTGGAAGTAAAAAAAAGAAGGTACTATGCAAAACCTGCTGTTGAAAAACATGAAAAATTGAAAAAAATGGAAAGAAAAAGAAGAAAAAAGGTAATGAGAACAAAAAAGCTATATTGAATTCATATAAATTTTTATGATTCCGGCGCCTTTATGATTATTTGCGGCGCTGGAATAAAATTTTCGTGCATAAAATTTATAAAAAATATGTTAAATTGATTAATAGTGTTGTTTTTTATTGAAATACTGATATAATATAGTTCATGAAAAGGGTGTTGCTGCTGTTTTTAATTTTCATTTCATTGTTTGCGTGCAAGTCTATTTTTAAGGGTCAAACGGGAAGCTTCAGGATTGTTAATTATACAGACAAAGTGATTGAATTTGTTTGGGTAGCTCCGGTGGGAGAGTTTTATCCTACTGTACAGAGTATAAATATCGGCAAAAATGATTATTATGAAGTCAGCAACCTTGAGTCCGGTTATTATGATATAGCAGTTGATTTTAAGGGCGAATATAATTCATTCAATTCAAAAAAAGATAAAAACAAAGAATTGTATATTGAAAAAGGTTCCACTACAGTCTGGTATGTCGATTCATCAGGCAATATCATCCGGCAATAACAAATAATATAACCTAAGTTTAGCCTTTATTGATAAAGGTATTCAATGAATTTTTTTCCTGGCTGATTTTATTTTCATTGAGTTTTTTCCTTTTTTCTTCAATTTCGTGCAATTCTCTGACCTTTTTCTCAAGATCATCGAAAATATCTTT
>JBJKSS010000103.1:0-4029 GCA_046703745.1 Spirochaetota bacterium | reverse complement strand
ATGAAGCCCATTTCTAAATCGAGTGAAATGTATTCATTGAGGTCCCTTGATGTGTCATGCTCCTCCGCCCTGAACACCGGACCGATCTCGAAAACCCTTCCGAATACTCCGACCATCATCTGTTTGTAAAACTGGGGCGACTGTGCGAGATATGCGTGCCTGTCGAAATAATTCAATTTAAAAACATTCGCTCCGCCCTCTGCACCCGAAAACACTATTTTGGGGGAATTAATCCTTGTGAAGTTTAAAGACGTGAGGAATGTTTCAAACTCAAGACAGATTGCAGAAGCGATCCTGAAAACCGCCCTGTCATTGGAATGTCTCAGAGTCAGCGGCCTTAGATTGAATTTCGTATCAAGCCCCACATTCATCTCTTTTTTTGTCGTGTCCACAGGGAGCGGGTTTATTGAAGGGGACGAAAGCACTTCTATATGATTTACATGTATCTCGAAATTTCTCGGGTTAAGCGATTTATCCTTGATGGCCGCCGATTTTACTATACCCCTGATCCTGACGGCAGACTCGACCTGGAGACTTATCAGGGGCAGGTTGATATTATTCGCATCAATAACGGTTTGTATTGCATAGCACGGTGTCCTTAAAATGAGGAACGCTCCCCATCCGAGCACCCTTAAATTCTGGATCATGCCGCTGACCTCTATCTGTTTGTTTTCCAATCCGGCAAAATCGATCTGTGCCTTGAGTTCCGTTTGTATCTGTAATTCTTTCATCATAAACTCCAACAATAAATATTCGGGTGCTGTAATATAAAATATTATCATTGTTATTGCAAGGGATATGTGATTTAATTAAGGGGCACAAGTATTTCAAAAACGGCGCCGCTGTTATTATAAAACCTGCACGAACCGCTTAATTGCTCCGAAAGCATTTTTAACAGCTGCATACCGAACCCGCTGCAATTGCCGGACAAAACATCTTCTGAAAAACCGCAGCCATTGTCAAATACCGAAACGAAGAGCGTGCCGTCTTCCTTTTTGCTTATGTTTATTCCTATCACGTTGCCGCCCCTGCAGTTTTTATCAGCAAAGGCATATTTGAATGAATTCGTTACGAGCTCATTGATTATCATGCCGACAGGGAATATTATTTTCCGGTTTACGGAAACATCGTCAATATCGAGCTTAAGATCGGCCTGTATGATGATCCTGTAAAGATGATTGATGTTGCTCACAAGATCAGCGACATAGGACTTGAGGGAAATAAAATTATAGTCGTCCCCCCTGTAAAGTTCGTTATAAATGTTGAACATGACATTTATCCTTGCCTGTGTTTCCTTGAGCGCATTTTTTACCGCCCGGTCATCGGTTGATTCCGACTGGGTCGCAAGGATCGACCGCACGATATTCATGTCATTCTTGATCCTGTGATGAACTTCCTTCAAAAGCAGGCTGCGTTCCTCAAAAAGGTTCTTGATCCTGTTTTCTGCATTTTTCCGCTCCGTAATATCGAAACTGACCACATTTACCCTGGTTTTCCCTTCCGAATCCTCATACGTATTTGATACGCATTCAAGCCAGTGCCATTGACCGTTCTTGTCGATAAACTGCCATTCATTGGCCTGCTGTTTTTCTTCCACACATGATTTCAATTTATCCCTGGCTTTTTCAATTTGCGCAGGCTGCCCGATTTCATAAGCGGTATGGCCAATAAGATCCTCGGGATCATAACCCAAAATTTTCTTGTAGGCAGGAGTGACAAACAGGAATTTTCCATCCATATCGATTTCGCATATCAGGGCATTGCTTTTTTCTGCAAGATCGCGGTACTTCTCCTGACTCTGCCGTAAAATGGCCTCTGTCTTCGTCTCCTTTTTCTTGTATTCGGTCAGGTCCTTTATTACAGTGATGTAGCAGACAACATAACCGTTCTTGTCCCTCATGGTCGACGGCGTTAAAAGCACAGGGAACCTCTCCCCATCCTTGCGCATGAATACGAGCTCGGTCTCTTCAAGCAGGCCGTCTTTCATTTTTTCATACACACCGGCTATGGCTCCAGCGTGCTCAGGCGGCCAGATCGAAAACGGAGGATAACAATTGACAAGCTCTTTCCTGGAATACCCCGTCATGTCGGCAAATGCCTTGTTGATCATCATTCTTGAGCCGTCAGGGCTTATAATCGTTATACCATCCTTTATCGACTCGAAAAGTTTGTCGACGAATGCCTGCTTTTCAAGCAGCAATTCTTCGTTTTTTTTTCGTTCGGTTATGTCGAAACTTACCACGTTCATCCTGAAATTGCCGCCGGCATCCGTGTATGCATTTGAAATGCTCTCGAGCCAGTGCCAATTGCCCTGCTTGTCGACAAACTGCCATTCATTGACCTGCTTTTTTTCACCGTTCATGCTGGCTTCCAGTCGTTCATAACCCCGCTCATGCATTGCGGGGTGGCCGATTTCAAAAGCCGAACGGCCTATGAGCTCTTCCGGCTCATATCCCAGTATATCCTTGAACGCAGAGTTAACATATAAAAAATTGACTTTTTCATCGACTTCGCATATAAGGGTGTGGCTCTTCTCGGCAAGATCACGGTATTTATCCCTGGCCTCGAAAAGTTCATAAGCCATGTTTATTGACTCGATAAGCACGAATTCGCCGGAATTTTTCAGCACATAACCGTAGCGTGTTATGCCCTTGACCCTGTCCACCATCTCTTCTTCGGAATGAGAAGTGAGGAACACTACGGGCAGTTCCCTTATCTTCAGGATTTCAACGGCGGCCTCGGTACCGTCCATGCCGGTCCCGAGATTTATATCCATCAGCACAAGGCTGATATCGGGGCTGCTCCTGACAATTTCTATCGCTTCCCTGCCGCCGGAAGCAGTAACCACCCTGTATCCCGCCCTTGAAACAGTCTTGGACTCAAGGATGGCGATAAGGGCCTCATCTTCCACCAGCAAAATTGTTTTGTTTTGATCCATTTAGTTTTCCAATCTGTAATATTATAATTATTTTTTAATGTCATTTAGTATATTGGTTATTTTTTCTTTTAATTTTGGGATTTCCTGTTTCACAACGTTCCATGTAAGTCTTAAATCGATTCCGAAATATTGATGGATTAAAACATCCCTCATACCGGATATTTTTTTCCATTCGATATCCGGATATTCGTTTTTTAAATCCTGTGTAAGATTTTTTACGGCTTCTCCTATTATCTCAAGCCTTCGCATAACAAGGTCCTGCATTCTTATCGAAGCCATAAAATCATTCAAATCCGCATCCTTTACATAATCTTCAATTAAATGAATGCTTTCAAGAATATGATCAAGGAAAAATTTCGGATTCTTAGCCATAAATTAATTCCGAGCCATCCAGTATTTCATCTTTGATTTTAATATTTATGGAATCATAAGTAAGAATATCAACTTTTTTATTCAATAATTCTTCAAGTTCATTTTTTAATCCTATCAGGTCGAGAAGCGTTTTATTTTCGTCAAATTGAACAATAACATCGATATCGCTTGAATCATTATCGTCACCTCTCGCAGCAGAGCCGAAAAGCGATGCCCTTAAAACACCGCTTCTGATCAGCAACGGCTTAATGATTGAAATAAGCTTTTCTTTATCCATATAAATATTTTAGTCTTTTATTGATGAAGTGTCTATTATTATTTTTACAAAAAATTTTTCTGCGCAAACCCGCCGATGATTCTTAAAGCATCTTCGGCTAATCTGGTCTTCTTGTCCTTCTTCTTTAACGGTTCGCCTTTTTCATTGAAAACCTGCCTGTCTATCAGGCCGAAGTTGGATGCCATGGGCTGGTAATTTTTATTGGGCGTAAGCGTATATTTCTGCAGGGCGCCCATCATGGTAGAGTCCGGGAACAAAACTTCACCATGTTTTTTCAGGCCTGCGAATACAGCATAGGCTGTAAAGATCCCGGAAGCTGCGGACTCCATGTATCCCTCGACCCCCGTTATCTGTCCCGCAAAATATATATTGGGATGATCCTTCAGGGAATACGCTGCGTTATCTGCTATCTGCGGATATTCGAGGTAGGTATTCCTGTGCA
>JBJKSS010000102.1:0-6139 GCA_046703745.1 Spirochaetota bacterium | reverse complement strand
CCATTATACAATAAGGGTACTCGATTTCATATATTATTTTATGCACTTACCCCTTGAACGCGGGTGTCAATGATTTTATAAAAATTTTATAATTCAGTTTTTCTTACAATAACATTCTGAAAAAGCTGTGAGAAAGGCTGAATTATATTTTTTGTATAATTGAACAATAATAAAATTGTTTAAGAAAAAATAATTCATAATATTAAGGAGTAATTCATGAAGGCACTTATTACAGGTGGTGCTGGTTTTATCGGCTCAAACATCGCCAAGCAATTGCTTAAAATGAATCATGAAGTCGCTATTTTGGATAATTTTTCTAGCGGATATGAAGTTAATATTTTGGATGGTGTAAAAGCAATTAAAGGAGATATTAGGAATAATAAAGATTTGGAAGATTCAGTAAAAGGATGCGATGTAATATTTAATTTGGCTGCAAGTGTTGGAAATAAACGTTCTATAGATAATCCGGTTGAAGATTCGGATATAAATGTAATAGGCTTATTGCGTTTATTAGAAATGTCTAGAAAAAATGGTATTAAACGCATTGTTCATTCTTCGTCTGCCGGGATATTTGGCGAATTAAAGCAATTACCAATAAATGAAGATCATCCACAGCATCCTAATTCGCCTTATGGAATAAGCAAATTAGCCGGAGAGAAGCATTGTCTGATATATAATGACCTGTTTAACATGAAAAATGTCTGCTTACGATATTTTAATGTTTATGGCATAAATCAAAGATACGATGCATATGGTAATGTAATCCCAATATTTGCTGCAAGAATATTAAAAAAATTACCAATTTTAATTTATGGTGATGGTAATCAAACTCGTGATTTTATTAATGTTAAAGATGTGGCAATGGCAAATATTGCATGTGCCTTTTCTGATAATGCTGTAGGAACATATAATTTAGGAAGCGGGAAATCAATAACAATAAACGAGTTGGCTGAAATGATGATAAAAGAATCAGGCATAGATGTAGAAATCAGGCATATTGAACCTAGGAAGGGTGATGTTAGGGATAGTTTGGCAAATATCGAAAAAATTTACAGGGATGTAAATTTTTCTCCAATTGTAGAATTTAAAGATGGCTTGAAAGAATATTTGGAGTGGCTAAAAAATGATGCCCTATTGTCAATGATGTTGGATAAGATTTAATTTTATAATAAAAAAAGGATTAATAATGAGTAAATTGCCAAAAGTATCAATTGTGATACCTGTGTATAACGGCTCAAAATATATGAAGGAGGCAATTGATAGTGCTTTAAATCAAACATATAAAAACATTGAAATAATTGTAGTTAACGATGGTTCTACCGATAATGGGGAAACCGACAGAATAGCAAAATCATACAAGAATATGATAAGGTATTATAATAAAAAAAACGGGAAAGTTGCCAGTGCTTTAAATTATGGAATAAAGAGAATGGAGGGGGAATATTTTTCATGGTTAAGCCATGATGATGTATATTATCCGGAAAAAATCGAAAAGCAAATAAAATTTTTAGAAAAAATTAGTTCAAAGGATGTCATATTATATTCTGACTTTGAACTAATTGATAAGGATTCTAAAGTAATTGAAAAGGTTAAATTACCAGATTTAGACCCTAGTAATTTCAGATTTGAATTAGTGCTAAATAGTTTTTTACATGGTTGTACTTTACTAATCCCCAAAGAAATATTTTATAAAATCGGTATGTTTAATGAAAGCCTTGAATACAGCGGAATTTCTGATTATGATCTTTGGTTTAGGATTGCTGAATATATAAATTTTATTCATATGCCTGAAACATTGGTAAAAGGAAGAGTCCATGAAGAACAGGTAACCAATACTAAAAGAAATTTACATATAAAAGAATGCAATGAATTAATGATAAAATTTATAAATGGTTTATCCAAAGAAGAGATTACCCGTGGGACAAACGTACCTTTGGACAAATCGTTTTTTATCATTTACAAGAGCTTCAAAGACAGGAATTTTGATTTAGCCGCAAGGCATTTGGTGAAAAATGCGATTTTTAGGAAAAAATCTTTTTTTTCTGCATTACTATTTATATATAGAATATTCTTTAAAAAGCAAATTTTTAATTTTTTTAAATCTCCATTAAAGAGTGTCAAGAACATGATTAGGAAATTTATAAAAAAAATATATGTTTGTTTTTTTAAAAAAGAAAATATTAAAAAGAAATTTACAAATGTTTATAAGGAAAATTTGTTCCAGGGTGACGAATCAAAATCAGGTGTGGGCTCAAGCATGGTCCAGACAGAAATTATTAGGAAAGAGATTCCGAAAATAATAAATGAACTTGGAATAAAGACTTTTTTGGATGCGCCTTGCGGAGATTATAACTGGATGCGAGAGGTAAAATTGAGAGTAGACAGGTATATCGGGGTTGATGTTGTTAAGGATGTTATAAAGGATAACAAAAGGAAATATAAAACAAAAAATATTAGCTTCAAAAGTTTAAATTTGATCAAAAATAGATTGCCCAAGGCGGATTTAATCCTCTGCAGGGATTGTCTGGTTCATTTGAATTACAAAAACTCGTTCAGAATAATTAAAAATTTCAAAAAAAGCGGAGCAAAATACCTGTTGACAACAACCTTTGTTGAAAGAAATCAAAATGTGGATCTTGATAACTTGTTTTGGCGTACTTTGAATTTGGAATTGGAACCTTTTAATTTTGGTAAACCGCTGAAGATAATTAATGAGGGATGCACTGAAGGAGAAAATAAATTTTCAGACAAATGTTTGGGTTTATGGTATTTAAAAGATATTAAAATATGATTATGTAAAATTTTATAAGAAGGAAAGTTAAATGCGAATTCTTTTCATTGCAATGCAAACCAGCATTCATACAGTAAGATGGATAAATCAAATTAAAGACAAAAAATGGGAAATATTTCTCTATCCATCTATTAATATTAATAAAGTACATACTGATTTTCGGGATATAACAGTTTTTCATCCAATCTTGGGAAAAATGGAAAATAGTAAGAAAACAGTAATTGGATTTATTAAATCAAGAATCAATAAATATGTATTGAGACCTTTAACAAAAAGCATCTACAATCTTGTGATAAAAGACAAATCTGTTTATACTTCAAAAAGAATAGCCCGAATAATAAAGAAAGTTAAGCCGGATATTATACATTCTCTGGAAACCCAGCTTGCAGGTTATATGACCCTGGATGTAAAAAAAGTATACAAGGGAGAATTTCCTGTTTGGATACATACGAACTGGGGAAGCGACATTTACCTGTTTGGCCGCTTGAATGAACATAAGCAGAAAATAAAAGATGTTCTTGCAAATTGTGATTATTATTCTTGTGAATGCCACAGGGATATCGTTATTGCAAGAAAATTCGGATTCAAAGGAAAAATCCTTCCCGTATTTCCCAATACCGGCGGATTTGATCTGGATAATATTTATAAATTAAGATCAAATGGGAAAACATCGCAACGACGTCTCATAATGTTAAAAGGATATCAGGGGTGGGCGGGAAGATGCCTTGTTGGATTAAGGGCTCTTGAAAGATGTATTGATATTCTTAGGGATTATGTTATTATAATCTATCTTGCATGTACTGAAGAAGTGAGGATCAAGGCAGAATTAATTTCAGAATTTTCGGGGATTGAGTTCAGGATTATTTCTGAAAGTATTTCTCATGAAGAAATGCTAAAACTGCATGGACAGGCAAGAATTTCCATAGGCCTGAACATCAGTGATGCGATAAGCACTTCTTTGCTTGAAGCAATGGCAATGGGATCATTCCCAATACAAAGCTGGACGTCCTGTGCAGATGAATGGATTGAAGACGGCAAAACGGGTATTCTAGTACCTCCAGAAGACCCGGAAGAAATTGAAAAAGCCATCAGGCGGGCGATTGAAGATGATGAACTTGTTGATGAAGCGGCAGTCAAAAACTGGGAATTAACCAAAGAAAAACTTGATGTAAACAAATTAAAATCAAAAGCAATAGAAATATATGAAACTGTAAATCAAATGAGGACATAGGCAGATGGGGACTGAAAAAATATTGATATTCGGCGTTACCGGTATGCTTGGGCATATACTCTTTGAAAAATTTTCCAATAACAAGAAATATGAAGTTTATGCAACGGCCAGGAAAAAAGATGGACTTGGAAAATATTTCAATCAAACATTGCTTGATAACATAATTGATAGGGTTGACGCAGATGAATTTGATTCCTTAGCAAGTGCAATAAAAGCATTAAAGCCTGCCACAGTGATAAATTGCATCGGAATAATAAAACAATTACCAATTGCAGATGATCCTTTGATTGCAATAGGAATTAATGCATTGCTTCCACATCGGATCGCCAAGGTTTGCGCTGAAACAGGTGCAAGAATGATTCACATTAGCACTGATTGTGTATTTGATGGAATGAAGGGAAATTATACAGAAACGGATGATTCCACTGCCGTTGATCTTTACGGCAGGACGAAGTTTTTGGGAGAGGTTCATTATCCGCACTGCGTTACATTGAGAACATCCATTATCGGTCATGAATTGAATACAAGATACGGTCTTGTGGAATGGTTTTTGTCGCAGGAAAATTCTGTGAAAGGTTTTACAAAAGCTGGTTACACCGGGTTTCCAACAGTAGAGATTGTCAGAATTATTTCTGATTTTGTTATTCCGAATAAAGATTTAAGCGGCTTATACCATGTTACTTCGAATCCCATATCTAAATATGAATTACTTAAAATTATTTCGGATGTTTATAATAAAAAAATTGAAATTATACCGGATTCTGGTTTTTACTGCGACAGATCGATGGATTCTTCTGTTTTCAGAAAGTTAACCGGTTATAATCCGCCTTCATGGGTTGAACTGGTTGAAAAAATGCACAAAAACTAATTAAGATATATAAAGGGCTTTATTATGTTCAAAGATAAAATTTTACTAATTACCGGTGGTACAGGTTCTTTTGGAAATGCCGTATTGAAAAGATTTCTGGATACTGACATAAAGGAAATCCGGATTTTCAGCAGAGATGAAAAAAAACAGGAAGATATGAGAATTTCACTTAAGAATGATAAGGTGAAATTTTACATTGGGGATGTGAGGGATTTCAACAGCATAAATTTTGCAATGACCGGTGTGGATTTTGTTTTTCATGCGGCTGCCCTGAAGCAGGTTCCCTCATGCGAGTTTTATCCAATGGAAGCAGTAAAAACCAATGTTTTGGGCGCTGAAAACGTAATTAATGCAGCGATAGTAAACAATGTTAAAAAGGTCATTGTTTTGAGCACGGACAAAGCCGTTTATCCGATTAATGCAATGGGGTTATCCAAGGCAATGATGGAGAAAGTCATGGTTGCCAGATCAAGGACGTTGCTTAGAAATCAGACGATACTATGCGGTACCCGTTATGGCAATGTCATGGCTTCCAGGGGATCCGTTATTCCACTTTTTATGGAGCAGATAAAACATGATAAGCCGTTGACAATAACAGATCCGAATATGACAAGATTTTTAATGTCGCTTAATGATGCAATTGATCTTGTTTTGTATGCGTTTCAGCATGGTGTTCAGGGTGATATATTCATTCAAAAAGCCCCGGCTTCTACCATACATGATCTTGCTGTTGCCTTGAAGGAACTTTTTAATGCAAATAATGAAATTAAGATTATTGGTACGCGTCATGGCGAAAAGCTTTACGAGACTCTCGTAACCAAGGAAGAAATGACAAAAGCCGAGGATCACGGCGATTATTTCAGGATTCCGGCAGATAACAGGGATTTGAATTATAACAAGTATTTCATTGAAGGTGAAATCAAGGCTTCAACCAATGAAGATTATAATTCTCACAATACCAAAAGGCTGGATGTCGATGGAATTAAAAAATTGCTGTTGATGCTGGATGAAGTCAAAGATGCTTTGAAAAATTAGAATATGATTATTGACTAATGCAGGAGAATTCATGATAAAGGTAATGACAATTGTCGGAACGAGACCGGAAATAATAAAATTAAGCCGAGTTATAAGTGAACTTGAAAAATACACAAATCACATTTTGGTTCATACAGGTCAAAATTATGATTATGAGTTGAACGAAATTTTTTTTAATGAAATGGAAATAAAAAAACCCGATTATTTTTTGAAT
>JBJKSS010000101.1:0-12265 GCA_046703745.1 Spirochaetota bacterium | reverse complement strand
GCCAAAATTTGTTATATTATTAAACATAGTATGTACGAAATCAAAAAGAAAACAATCCTTCTTGTAGAAGATGAAGCATTAATCGGCATCATGGAAAAACAGCAGCTTGAAAGGGAAGGCTACAATGTCATTCTTTCACCGAGCGGCGAGAAGGCGATAGAAATCGTATGCATAAAAAACGAGCCGGTTGATCTAATTCTCATGGATATCGATCTCAAAACAGGCGTCGACGGCACCGAAGCCGCGATTGAAATTCTGAAAAAACATGAAATCCCGGTTGTTTTCCTTTCATCACATACAGAAAAGGAAATAGTCCGGAAAACAGAAAAAATAACATCTTACGGTTATGTGGTAAAGGACTCAGGAATAATTGTGCTTGACGCTTCAATCAAGATGGCTTTCAGACTCTTCGAGGCCAACAGGAAAACGGAGGACCGGAATGAGCAGTTGAAAACAATCCTGCATTCCATAGGAGATGCGGTAATAGCGACGGATACAGACGGCAAAATCATCCAGATGAATCCGGTTGCCGAAAACCTCACAGGATGGAAATTCGGGGAAGCCTCCGGGAAACCATTAAGCGAAGTATTTAACATTGTCAACAGCCATACGCGTAAATCCTCAAGAAACCCTGTTGAACGGGTATTGCGTTCCGGCAGGATTGTCGGACTTGCCAATCATACTCTGTTAATCTCGAGGAACGGTACTGAGTACCAGATATCCGATTCAGGCTCTCCTATTACGGATGCCGGCGGAAATATTACCGGAGTCGTGCTTGTCTTCAGGGATATCACAGAAGAATACAGGATTCGCAGAAAAATAGAGGAAAGTGAAAACAAATTCCGCAACCTTTTCAACAATGCCGAGGTGGGAATGTTCAGGACAAGGTTTGACGGTTCGGAAATTCTGGATGCAAACGAAAAATTCTTGAATATCTTTGACCGCAAAAAGGATGAAGTAATCGGCAAACCATCCGTCATACACTGGGCTGACCCTGATGAGCGTGATGAAATGGTGCGCATGCTGAAAGAACATAACCGTGTTAATGATTTTGAATGCAGGATTGTTGACAGTCATGGCAACATTAAACACTGTTTGACATCCCTCGTACTCTATCCGGAACAGGAAATTCTTGAAGGTTCCATAATAGATATATCGGAGCGCAAAAAAATGGAAGATGAGCTGAAAAAAACTTCCACTCTGTTGGAGCAGGCATTTGAGCAGTCGCCTGTTCCGATGGTTCTTGTAAGCATGCCGGATGGCATCATAAGGATCGTCAACCCCGCTTTAAAGGATTTCCTCGACATAAATGACGAGCCTCCGGCAATAGGAAAATCTCTTTTGGATTATGTGCCTTCATACGAAGATTTTGACTCCAGTGGAAATCCCGGATCAGTCAAAGATCTGCCTCTTGCCCGTGCCCTTCGCGGTGAAAAAACCTACAATGAAGAGCGGCGTGTTGTTACCAAAAGCGGCATGATCCGCTGGGAATTGGCCAGTGCCGCCCCGATCCTCAATGAAAAGGGAGAAATACTTGCCGGGTATCTTATCATGATGGATATAACCCGGCAAAAAGAAGCCGAAGAAAAAATTATGAAACTCTACAGCGAAAAGGAGCTTGTACTGAGGGAAGTTCATCACCGCATAAAAAACAACGTGAATACAATAAACAGTTTGCTCTCGATACAGGCGGATATGCAGAAAAGCCCCTCGGCAAAAAAAATTCTTCAGGATGCGGCCAAGCGCATACAAAACATGAAAATATTGTATGACAAGCTATATCTTCTTGAAATGAAAAAATCCATGTCTTTAAAAGAATATTTTTCTGGTCTCATTGAAGAAGTTGTCGGCCTGTTTCCAAATAAATCATCGATTGATATAAAAACAAATATTGATGACATAGTTTTAAGCGAAAAACTTCTGTCGCCTCTCGGAATAATAATCAATGAATTAATAACCAATTCCATGAAATATGCATTTGCGGGCCTTGATTCCGGAGCAATAACAGTGGCGGCATCAAGAAAAGGCAAACGAATATTTATCTCATACGAGGATAACGGCACAGGACTGCCGGAAAATATCACTCTTGAAAATTCAAAGGGATTTGGTCTCCGGCTCGTAGGCATGCTGATTCAACAGATCAACGGACACATAACAATAGAAAGGGACAAAGGCACAAAATTTTTGATAGAATTTGAAAAATGAGCCGTTCTTTAAACCAGTTAATGCCCGGTTTTTTTATAATCATTCAATCCTCTTATTATGCCTCTCAGTCTAAACAATGATACTACAATTGTCCGGTCAGTCCTGTTAAAACGGCACTCTCGTTCCACAGAGTATGCATCAAATCATTCCTGCTTGCCAATTCTGAAAGTTCCGGGTAAATAATGCCGTTTTTCCTCAGGGCTGCGTAAACCCGCCCTTCCGGCATGGGCATCATAAGCGCTGCCAGACGTGCAAGCGTAGTACCGGCTTTTGCCCTTGATGATATTCTCGGCCGCGAAGCCTGCGATATTCACAGGATCCTTTGCAGAGGAATACGGAGGTGCATAACTGTGTTCGAATTCCTCAAGGTCGTAGATCGTCCTGCCGCATTTCACCAGACTCGCGATGATGTCGATCCGCTTGTCCACACCTTCGTAACCTATAACCTGGGCCCCGAGTAAAACACCGGTGTCAGGTGCAAACATCAGTTTGATCGAAAGCGGGATCGCTTCGGGATAATAACCTGCATGCGAAGAATTGTGTGTTATTGACGCATGATACGGAATTCCCTCTTTCTGGAGAAGTTTTTCCGAAGCGCCAGTGGAAGCTACGGTGAGGTCGAATACTTTTGCGATAGCGGTGCCTATGCTTCCCGTATACTCCGATTTGTTGCCGAATACAATGTTGTCAGCAACGATCCCCCCCTGCTTGTTTGCCGGTCCCGCAAGGGGAATGAGCATTTTTTTATTTAATTAAAAAAATTCAAACCTTTAATTTCAACCCATAGTTATATAAGAATCCATCCTAAGTTGTATTGACGACAATAATCTTTGTGTTTATTATAAAAATAAAAACAGCATCGGTATATCCGATGAATTCAATTTATCTGGAGGAAAAATGAATAATTCATTTTTGATTCTTATTTTGTTAATCCTTGTCAATTCATTAAGTTTTGCGGAAGATGATACTCAAATCAGAGACGTACGGGATTTTAACGGTATTTATCTGGCAGATATCGGGGAAACTCAAATCATCCGGGGCAACAGGGAGGGGATAGTCATTCAAGCACGGAAAAACCTGTTTCCAAAAATAAAAACCAATATTAAATATGGAATATTGACGGTTAAGACAACCGGTTTTTTCCCAGCCGGTTCCAATATAAAATTTACCATTTATATCAAGCAATTAAAATTCATAAGAATAGCTGCAACACAAAGTGCATTTTCATCATCTATCGATACCGGATCGCTTTATATTGAATTGGACGCAGACGGAAAACTTCAAATTGAATCCCTTAACGCAAAAAAAATAGATGTCAAAATTTCCGGCATGGGTGAATGCATTTTAAAGGGTAAGGTTGATGAACAAAATATATATTTGAGCGGCTCCGGATCATATGACGGCAAAAACCTGGTAAGTGAAAACGCCATTGTAAGAATGACCGGCTCGGGTAAAGTTACAGTAAACGTCATTGATACATTATCATCCAGCATATCAGGTAACGGGATACTCAACCATATTGGAAATCCAAAAATTGAAAATACGTTAAATTTATAGAATAGAACCGTTTTCACAGCCCTGCAAATTTTTCACTGTCGTTCCAGAGTTTGACCATCAAATCATCCTGCAGGGCCATTTCAGACGGATCGGGAAAGGTGATTTTACTCTTCCTCAAGGCTGCGTAAACCCTGCCTGAAGGCAGATTGATTTTACCGGTTGCCAGGCCTGCAAGCGTTTTACCTGCGGACTTCCTGCTGTTCATCTTCGGTATAAAAAACCTGATTACGGGAATGCTCAGCAGACTCCATATAAAACGGACAACAGGTTTGTTATTCCTCACAAGCCCTGTCCCAGGAGTTGGCCCCGGATCGTAGGCAATCACCTTCAAGTTTTTCGCGGAAGCCTCTCTGCTTTTTGCAAGATATCGGGCCGTTAAAACCACACACAATTTTGAAGAAGAATAGGCACGGCCTCCAGCAATAACCGGATCAGCATCCAGCCCCGGATCGTTTTCCGGGAATGCAAGGAGGTTCGCATCCGCATGCCTTGGAGGAGGAATAATAGTTTTTTCTAAAGGATCGTGCGTCCCGCTGGAGGTCAAAACTACAATCGCATCCTTATTCAGCACAGGAAGTAAAAGCCTCAATAGGAGAAAATGGGCAAGATGGTTTACTGCGAAAGTCGTTTCAAAACCGTCTGAAGTTTTAGTCAATCCTGCCATCTGAATTCCCGCATTCAACACAAGAGAATCAATGCCGGAATCTCCTGCCCTTTTTATAACTTCTTCAGCAAAGAACCTGACACTCTGCAATTTTGACAGATCAAGCGGGATTGACTCCGCAAAATCTGGAGCTCTGTCCCTGCAACCGAGGATGATTTTCGTATCGGGTTGTTTTGCAAGCATCTTAAGGGTAATTCTCCCGAAACCCGAAGTGCCGCCGGTCATGACAATTGTTCGCATTTTTTTGCCTCCATTTCTATTATTTAAATAAAATATTCTATATAATTAGTTTATATAGTTAAAGTTAAAAAAAAATCACGCCAACAATTGGCTAATGGTAATTTTCTTAAGCTCGCTTTTCATTGCATCTTCGGAGAGCCTCAAAGAGTCGTTAACTCTTCTTTTATATGCATCAACATCTGCGTTTTCGATTTTCAGATCGCCCACAGATTTGAAAAGTGATCTTTCATGCTCGATCGCCTTGAAAATATCCAACAAAGTTATGTCTTCAGGCTTTCTTGCAAGCATCAACCCGCCTTTTGCCCCTTCCTTTGAAGAGATTATGCCGGAAATCACCAGGCTCTTTATCACCTTGTTGGCCGTTGGTACAGGCACGTTGAGTTTGTCTGAAATATATTTTGTCGCAAGGAATTTCGAGCTCTTTTCGTAATTCATCTTTACGGCAATATAAACGACAATTGTAACAGCCTGAGTGAATGCCTGTGAATACGCCAAATGATTCTCCTAGAAAGCAATAAACTATATATAGTTTATATATAGTTTATTGTCAAGAATTATCCACAGAAAATCCTCACGTTCCGTGTGAGTGCGGGTTTTCGGGGGCATCCCGATTTTGGATCGGGACGGCGCAAAATGATAATATGATTATTTTTTAAAATTATATTAATCAAAAAGCCTGTTAACTGTCTAAATTATTCATTTTACCTATTGACTTTTTTTAAAAACATTATATAATATAAACCAAACGGTCGGTTTAAGATTATGAATGAGTCAAAAAAACATATACTGGATACGGCTTTCAGGCTTTTTCTTCGGCAAAACTTCAAGGAAGTCACAATGGCCGAAATAGTTGAAAAGAGCGGTCTCTCAAAAGGCGCCTTTTATCATTATTTTAAAAGCAAGGAAGAGCTCTTTGAAGAAGTAGTAAACGAATATTATTTGACTGAATTCACCACTCAATATGACAAACTGGATAAAAGTTCGCTTTCCCGTTTTTGTGATGAATACCTTGAGATGATAAAGAATTTTTCCGCATGGGAGATGGTTACCGAAGGCGACGATGCCATGATGACAATGAATTATTATATCCTGATTTTTGATGCATTAAAAATTCTGCCCGGGTTCGGCAAAAAAATGCTTGATATAAATCAAAAAGAATTCAATGCCATGAAAGAAGCTGTGACAAACGCCAGGAAGAGCGGCGAGATAAAATCAACAATGAGTGATGAGCAGATAGCCCGGATATTCTTATTTATCACCGACGGCATAGGCATAAGGGCAATATTGTACGGCAATCTGGACTCGATGATTTCGGACATTAAAGAATTCTGGGACAGTTTTTATGCGTCTATAAAAGTGTAATTTTTTTTGAATAAAATATAAACCAAACGTTCGGTTTATATTTTATTTTTTGAAAATATTAGACCGGACGTTCGGTTTTTATACAATAAAATTTGATGATCGGCGTCATTAATGATGCTAAACAACGAGGTTAACCACGTTGTTATGGCAGGAGGAAACAAGGGACTGCAACCTTTTGTTTCCGAAAGAAAAATCAAAGGAGGCAGCAATGTTCAAACGCCTTTATATAGTACTTTTGGTATTTATCATTTTTGGGGTTCTGCTTTTTTCGCAAGAACAGCAGAAAAAACTCAACCTCGACATTGATACTGCGGTGAGTCTTGCTTTGGCAAACAACCTCGATATTAAAAGCGAAAAGATCAAATTTGAAAACGCACAGTGGAGCGCATTCACAAGCTGGAACGCATTCATCCCGAGTGTTTCAGTCGGAACAACACTTGCAAGATCGTATGTCGACGATTACCTCAGGATGAAGGTCGATCCTAAGGCTGTTACAATAGGCCCGCCATTGGTGCCAAAAAAACAGGACATGCATCTTTCGGAGACAAAGTCGATCTGGGACCTGTCCGCGTTGTTCAACCTGAGTATAAATTTCAATGCGGGCATGGTGTTCAAGGTTTACCAGGCCGCGCTTGACTATAAAAACAGCAAAATCAATCTTGAAAGCGCAAAGAATACGGTTATTAACAGTGTAAAAAAGAATTTTTACTCCCTGATACTTCTTCAAAAGCAGATCAGCCTGGTGAAAGACAACATTGCGATCCTTGAAAAAAGATACAACGAAGCCCTTTCGGATTACAAAAAGGGATACAAATCGGAGTTTAACTATTTAAGCGCAAGGGCCGACTATGAGAATGCAAAACCGGATCTTATGATAAAACAGAGCGATTATGAAAACGCACTTTTGCAATTCAAACAACTCGTCGGCCTGAAAAGCGATGTCATGATTGTTTTTACCGGAAAAATCGAGACCGGCAGGAAAGACCTTGATCCTGAGGAGCTGGTAACCAAATATCTCGCTGATAACCTGGCGTACCAGTCGGCAAAATTGTCGGTTGATGCTTCAAGGAACATGATGAATGCGGCGATTTCTTCATTTACCCCGACTTTCGGCATCGGACTGTTATTCGATCCTGATTTTCAGAATGACCCGCTGGCTTCAAACTGGTTCGGTGACCAGAAGTACATGACGGATAATTGGAAATACCAGAGAAGTGCGCTTTCATTCACCCTGACAATGCCTGTCGACTCGTTGTTCCCGTTCAGTCAACAGCAGGTTAATGTGATCAAGTACAGGAACATGATCGAAAACAGCCGGGTTATGCTTCAAAATGTCGGCGAAAAGCTCTCTGTGCAGGTAAAATCTCTGGTGAATGATCTTGAAAAAAACAGTGCAACGATCGATGCATATAAAAAAAACATCAAATTCATGCAACTGGCACGTGACAAGGCCGAAGAATTCTACCGGCAGGGTACGATGGAGCTTCTCGACCTTCAGGTAGAGGAAAACAAGCTTGAGAATGCAAAGTTCAGCCTGCTGTATGCGGAATACCTGTACAAGGTTGACATGCTTGATCTTGAAAACATTCTTAATACAAAATTAAACTAATGGAGGTGACTTATGTTTAAAAATATCAAATCAATTTTTACCGGCAATAAAAGGCAAAATCCCCGCATAATGGGGACAATGCAGGGGCTCGCACTTGCGTTCATCCTGGCTTTATTTTTCGGCTGCAGGACCAACGGTCAGGAAATCAGGCCCGTGCAAACATCGTCAATCGATCCGCCGAGAACCGTTTATATCATGGGCGGCGACATAGAGTCAAACGGATCGTTCGGGCTCCATGTCAATGCATTCATACCGGAAAACATGCTTTCGCTCGTTAAAACCGGGATGAAGGTGGTAATCAGGGTATCGGGCCTGGACGGCAGGCTGTTTAATGGCGAGATCATGAACATCTATCCTGAAATCGATGCAAAAAGCATGACATCGCTTGTTGACATCAGGTTTTTCGATGCGAGTCCTTATCTCAGGCCCGGGATGATCGTAATGATCGGATGCAGCAGCAAAGCGCTTTAATCAGGAGGACAAACATGGATAAAAGAAAAAAAATATTGATGATCCTGCTTCCGGTAATGATCCTTTCGATAACCGGAATAGTCGCATATTACTGGTACAACAGTGTGAATTTCGTAACAACGGAAGACGCAAGGATAACGGGCGATCTTGTAAAAATCAGCCCCCAGATAACGGGTAAACTCGCAGATTATTTTATTGAGAATGAGGGCCAGAGGGTTGAAAAAAACGAAATAGTCGGAAGACTCGACTCGGTCAACCAGCCGATTGCCTACATAGAACTCTCTCTCATCAGGTCGCCGATCAACGGCATAGTAGTCAAGAAGCAGGGGACTGTCGGTGAAACAATCGCTGCCGGTGAGGTGCTTGCATATATAGTGGATCCGGACAAGCTGTACATTACGGCGAATATCGAAGAGACAAAACTCAAAAACATAAGGAAGGACGAGCCGGTTGATATAAAAATCGATCAATTTGGCAGCATGTCTTTTAAAGGAAAAGTTGAAAGCATCGGAAGGGCATCGACTTCAACATTTTCGCTTCTTCCTTCATCTACAAGCGCAACATTTACCAAAGTTGTACAGAAAATTCCGGTCAAAATAGAATTCGTATCAAAAAACAAATCGATGTTTATTCCCGGGACAAATGCTTATGTAAAAATCCACATCAGGTGACGGGCAACAGGGAGGAATGTATATGAACGCAAAACAGGATTCATTCGCAAAAAAAAGCGCATTGATCATTATTTCGATATCCCTCTTCATGGTCAGTCTCGACATGAGCATCGTGAACCTTGCGATTTCGAAAATGATGATCACATTCAATGCGACCTACGACCAGATCCAGTGGGTATTGAGCGCATATACCCTGGCCCTGGGAGTAACGATGCCGACATCCGCCTATTTGTCGGAAAAATTCGGGACGAAAAAAATTTTCATCGTATCGCTTGCATTATTCACGGCAGGATCGTTTCTCTGCGGCATATCGTGGAACATACTCTCAATAATCGTTTTCAGGATAATCCAGGGATTGGGCGGCGGATTGATACTGCCGGTAAGCATGGCAATGCTCTTTACAACATTCGAGGAAAAAGAACGTGGAATGGTGATTGCCATCATAGGGATAACCAGTCTCGCTGCACCGGCACTTGGTCCTACACTGGGCGGCTACATAATAGAAAATATAGACTGGCGTTTCGTGTTCCTCATCAATATCCCGGTCGGCATACTGGGTATAATACTTGCATTCATCCTGCTGCAGGAGCATGAGCATCATACTGAAAAACATTTCGATCTTGTAGGGCTCATAACCTCCAGTATCGGCATGGGCTGCGTGCTCTATGTTCTGGGAAAAAGCGATCTGGACTGGCACGATTTTAACAATATAATGCTCATGACCATCGGCAGTTTTTCCCTGATAATATTCATAATAAACGAGCTGACCATAAAGGATCCGATGCTCGACCTGAAGCTTCTGAAAAACTACACGTTTGCAATGAGCAACATAATACTGAACATAGCTATACTGGCGCTGTTCGGAGGGATATTCCTCATACCGATTTTTTTGCAGCAGTTGAAGGATTTGACCCCGTTCCAGGCCGGACTGATACTGTTCCCCGAGGCCATAGCAACCGCCGTGTCGATGATAATCGCATCAAAGCTTTCAAAAAAGATCGGCGCAAGGGCCTGTGCGGTATTCGCACTGGCCCTTATTGCGTTCAACGGCTATCTGATGTCAAAAATATCGTTCGATACATCAAATCTGGAGATCACGATCCTTCTCATGGTAAGGGGACTGGGTGTGGGGGTCCTCATGGTGCCTGTACAGCTTGCCGGATTCGACTCTGTACCGAAGGAATCGATGTCGAATGCAACCGCGTTGAACAGCACGATAAAACAGATAGGCACCTCGATCGGCGTGACCGTCATAACAAGCGTGATGCAGCACAGGTCAACAGCAAATTATACTAACCTCTATTCGCAGGTCAATGTGTTTAACCAGAAAAGCACTGATCTTTTGGGAATGCTAAAAGGCATGCTTATCCAGGGAGGCATTCCGCAGAATGATGCAGGGGCCGGAGCTCTGGGCATACTGTATGGAGCGGTTTCAAAACAGGCGGCACTTCAGGCCATAAACGATACGATGTTCGTCATATCGATCATTTCGATAGTGGTCATACTGCCTGTGCTCCTGTTCAAGGAAAGCAAAAATCTGGGTGAAAACGGGCCGGTTATGTTTGAATAAAAAACCGGTAACTATTTTTCATAAAACATGCCGCTGTTTTTATTTTTCTCAAGCATCTCTCTAACGTACCGCCAGAGCTCCTCTGAACCGCCGGCTATTTTTGAATTCATTTCGAATACTCTTTCAAATTCAACACCGTTTTCCTTCCAGCCTTTGCCGCCTGACATGAGGTTCAACAGCACAGCTGAGAGCCTGTCTATCGATTTGGCGAATTTTGCCTCGTTTGAAGCGCCTTCTTCGAATTCGTTCCACAGGCCGATAAAATTTTCTTTTTGGTCTTCAGGTAACATGCCGAATATTTTTTCTGAAGCGGCTGTTTCCCTTTCCTTTTGATCCTTCCTGCCCTTCTCATCGTAAAGGAAAGTATCGCCCGCATAAACTTCGACAATATCGTGGATGATCGCCATTTTTACAACCTTGTGGATATCTATTTTATCGTTTGAATGTTCGGACAATACCAGGGCGGCGAGAGAAAAGAACCATGAATGCTCCGCATCGTTCTCGCGTTTTGAACCGTCGGAAATGTAGTTCCTTCTCAAAATGGTTTTAAGCTTGTCGACCTCGACAAGGAATTCAATCTGCTTCAAAAGTCTTTCCATGATGAATGCATCCTTATGCTTTGCGTTATAACATAATTGTCAATTAGTTCAAGGCTTTTTCCAGATATGTCTATTTTTAATGTTTTTTTTGTGGAATCAATCGTTGACTTCAATCCTGGTTTTGTTATAACAACTTCGATTACGCCGGGGCCGAGTAAAGGGTAGATGGCACTGTACAGGGATACTAGGGGTTGCAAGCCCCTTGTATCGGCGGATTTTTCAGACAGCCCCGGCGGACTCGGGGTACCGGCTGACACCGATAAAACGAACGGAGGAATTGCAAATGATCGAACATATACCCGAAAAATTGAATTGAAAAAATTTGAAAATTTTTTATCATTTTTAATTGCAGATTATTACTTGTAGTAATTATTGCCAATTAGTAATATAATTATATTAATTCGATAAATTGCATTTTTCCCTTGTATGAAAAAATAACGATGTGAAAGAAATTAATATGTGTTTGGTTGATTAGGGGCGGGCAATGAATGATGATAAAAAGACGCTTCTTCTTGTGGAAGACGAAGTGTTTATTGCAATGCTTGAAAAACAGCAGCTTGAAAAAGAGGGATACAATGTAATCCATGTTATAAGCGGTGAGAAAGCGATAGAAATCGTCTGCATTGAAAGAGAGCCCGTTGATCTCATTCTCATGGACATAGATCTCAAGGTTGGCATGGACGGCACCGAAGCCGCAACTGAAATCCTGAAAAACCATGATATGCCTGTGGTTTTTCTTTCCTCGCATGTTGAACCGGAAATCGTCAAAAAAACAGAAAAAATAACTTCTTACGGCTATGTCGTAAAAGGCTCGGGGCCAACAGTGCTCGACGCCTCCATCAAAATGGCTTTCAGGCTTTTTGAGGCGAATAAAAAAACCGCGAGCCGAAATGAACAGCTGAGGACCATCCTGCATTCAATTGGCGATGCGGTAATCGCCACGGGCATAGACGGGAAAATCATCCAGATGAACCCGGTAGCCGAAAATCTCACAGGGTTTAAATTTGAAGAAGCTGCCGGGAAGCCTTTAACCGAAGTTTTTCATATAATTAATTCCCGGACAGGGGAACCCTCAAAAAATCCGGTTGACCAGGTGCTGAGCTCCGGCAGCAGCACCGGCCTGGACAAACATACACTGCTGATCTCGAAAAGCGGCACGGAATACCATATAGCGGATTCCGGCTCTCCCATACGTGATGCGGCCGAAAACATAACAGGCGTAGTACTCGTTTTCAGGGATATAACCCGGGAATACACGAGCAGTGAAATAATCGAAGAGAGTGAAAAAAAATTCCGGAATCTTTTCAATAATGCCGA
>JBJKSS010000100.1:0-8283 GCA_046703745.1 Spirochaetota bacterium | reverse complement strand
CATTTATCCTTGTGATATTATCCCTGTCTATTTTGAAAAATTCCTGAATGTCGGCCGTTGGTACGGAATAAAGATTTGATCCGGATCTGAATGTCATGCCTTCCATCATGGCCAGCGTCAACGGGATTTTCAGAATGAATTTTGTGCCGCTGTTTTTTTCAGACTCAATGCAGACGGATCCTTTTAGTCTTTCAATATTTTTTTTCACAACGTCCAGGCCGACGCCTCTGCCGGAGACTTCGCTTATCCTGTCTGCTGTCGAAAAGCCCGGAAGGAATATCAAGTCGTATATTTCATTCTCGGCCAGGTGACTCCCGTCATCATTTATTAATCCTTTTTTCCTGGCCCTGCTGATTATTTTTTCCCTGTCCAGCCCGGCACCGTCATCTTCTGTTATTATCCATATTTCGTTCCCTTCGTATTTTGCTGTCAGGCTGATATTTCCGGATTCGTTTTTTCCATTGTTGATTCTTGTTTCCTTGCTTTCAATGCCGTGATCAATTGCGTTTCTCAGAAGGTGGATCAATGGATCGGATATCTGCTCAATGACATTTCTGTCCATCTCTGTATCCTGCCCGAAAACATTGAACCTCATGTTTTTCCCGGACTTACCGGCGAGATCCCTTACAACTCTTTTCATTTTTATGAACAGTGTATCAACGGGCACCATCCGCATTGACATGGCAACTTCCTGAAGATCCTTTGTTATTTTAAGAAGGGCACCTGCCGATTTTTTGAATTTTTCAAGTTTCAACCCCTCAAGGTCCGGGCTGTTGACGACCATGGCCGAAGTGGTTACAAGTTCGCCGACTATGTTAAAAAGGTGATCGAGTTTTTCCGTATTGATTCTCACATCCTTGCGCCTGGACATTGCATCGGTACTGCCGGACACAGCGGCATTTGACAAATTTTGTATTTTTAGCGCCTCTTCAAGCTGGTTCCTGTCAACCGCTCCTATTTCCATCAGGATTTCTCCCAACGGCCTTGTATTATCCGGCATTGTGCCGTCGGCCCGTTCTCCGTTAATTCCGTTATTAATATTTTTAATGCACGTGGAAATATTATGAATCATGAGGGTTGCATGCTCTTCAAATCCTTCATCCGTCAATTCGTTTTCAACATTTATTATAAGCTGTTTAAGGAAATCAAGGGTTTGATAGAGCAAATCGACTGTTCTTTGATCCGGCTTGATGTCGTGCTTCCTGAATATGTCAAGCAAATTTTCGGCTTCATGCGTTACCTGTTTGATGTTTTCAAAATTAAGATATCCCGCAGAGCCCTTTATTGAATGAAACATTCTGAAAACCGTATTTACAACTTCATTGCTGTTTTCCGAATCAAGATTGGTTATTTTTTGCTCGACGTTTTCAATCAGTTCATAGCCTTCCGAAACGAATGAATCTATGATTTCCCTGGTTTCATTGTCTATGCTGTTTTTATCCTTTGCCATGAAAATTATTTTTCTCCTTCCAGGGATTTAACAAGATCAAGCAGGTCATCATACGATTTTTTGAGATTTACATACTCCTGCGAAAGCTTGTTGTAATTTATCTGCACACCGGAGTTGATTTCCTTTTCAATGTCTCTTAGTGTTACGACAAGTTCTTCGAAATTTATAGGCTTGCCGAAGAATGCGTAGGCATGGTTGTTTATTGACTGTACGGCGGTTTCCATATCTCCGTATCCGGTTATTATTATCACTCTGGTTTCGCTGTTTATAAACTTTATCTTTTTCAAGAGTTCGATCCCCGTCATTTCCGGCATCCTGATATCCGTAATTACAATGTCAAATTTGCTTTGCTCGAATATTTTCAATGCATTGACAGGAGAGAGCTCTTTTATAAATTCATAATTAAGCGGTCTCAATGCATCATAGATATCGTCAAGACAATCCCTGTCATCATCCACAATTAATACACGCATAATGTAAATCACCTTGATTGAATTAATTATATTATAAACAATAGATTATTATTATCAAGCGGAAATAAAAAAATAAAATTATTTGAAAAAAAGTAGCTTTCCTACAACGGGAGTCCTACAAATGACAGTAAAAAAAATGCCAAATCAGTTCTGGCTGAATTTAATGGTAAAAGTTGCACCATCTAACTCATTGTTATCCGCAGAAATCTGGGCTCCGAAGGTTTTCAGTATGTTGTAGACAATATATAATCCCAGTCCCATTCCTGCTTTATCCTGATCCCCTGAAAAAAATGGCTCGAAAATTTTATCCCTGAATTTTTCGTTTATGCCGACTGCGTTATCCATTATCTGAAGTACGGTGCCGTCTGATGCAGACGAAGTCTTGATTGTTATTTTTTTGTCACTTTTGGAATTTTGTTCATGGGCCTTGACTGCATTGTCAACTATATCGGTGATTACCTGCTGCATCATAATACCGGAAGCCATGACATCGGTGATTTTATTATCAAGATCGAGGATCATCGTAATGCCGTGCACCTTTAATTTTGCAACGAGGAGTGACTGCAATTCTTCAATGATCTTATTGATATTACAGAGGGTAATTTGAATTTTTTCGGGCGATTTGATCAGCATTCTGAGATTGGTTATTATATCGTCGATCCGTTTTACTCTTTCCGAAATCTTGCCGAAATTTTCAAGAAGCTTTTCTGTGGGGATGGATTTGTTTTCCTTTACCCAGAACAGCGGGGATTCGGAAAGAATTTTTATGGATTCAAGAGGCTGGTTTATTTCATGTGTTATGGCACTTGTAAGCTGACCTATGGTTGCAAGCCTTTCTTTTCTTATGTTCATCTGTTCCTGTATTGATTTTTCTTTTTCAATTTCGTTAAGTTTGATGATGTCAAAATGCCTTTTAAAAACCAGTGAAACCGCTTTTGCGATTATTTTTATGTTTCTCTTAACGTCCCCGCTGAAAGAATGATCCTTGAAATTACAGGACACCATTAGGCCGAAAAGTTTGTTGTCAAAATAAATAGGGGTAGAGGATAATGAATTGAGATTTATTTTTTTGAAATATTCACTCAGTGTATTGCCAAAATTTGAGAAATCATTAAAAAACGATGGGACCTTCAGGCTTTCGGTATTATAATTGTTTTTTTGCAAAAATTCTTCAATATTAATATTTTCGATTATTTCAATACCGCTATAAGCCTGGTCTTCTGCGTGATTGATCATCTTTAATGTATTCCCTTCCAGGCTGAAGATGAAGATTGAATCAAGGTCAAGTGCCTTGCGGATGATATTGAGTTCATAATCGAGTTTTTCATATATGTCATAAGATTTATTCAATTCAACGAGGATATTTGATATTAAAATCTGGAAATGGAACGAGTTTTTGTAATCATTCATTGCCTGTTTGATTTTTTTTTCCATTTCCTTGCGGTATAATGCTACGTAAATCGAAGCCTTTATTTCAAGTTCCTTGAACGGCTTCAAAATATAACCGAACGGCCCGACTTCTCTTACCTTGTTGATAAACTGGTCTATTTCATAGGAAGTAATGAATATAACCGGGATATCATAAAGACTTTCGATTATCCTTGCCGCTTCAATGCCGTCATATTCTCCGGGCATCGATATGTCCATGAAAACTATATCGGGATTTTTCAGCCTGGCTTTTTCCACGCCTTCGGGGCCCGACTTTGCTTTGGCTACTATTTCGTGGCCGAACGTTTTAATTATTTGTTCGATGTATAATAAGGAAACAAGATCATCGTCAACTATCAATATTTTAGCCATTAATTCGTCCCTTAGATGCAATTGTATTAATACTTATGAATTTTGTAACTATTCAGTCAGACTTATTTAATCAGTCAATCTAGCACTCAATTACCGCGAATTAGCATTGTTTTTATATATTTACCATTTACGGTAATTGAGTGCTAGATAAAAGCACTATTTTCTTGCCCGCTAAAGTAGTTATTTAAAATTTAGTAAAATTACCGGATGCTGCTTCCCGCTATTTTGATTTCTTGCTAAAAGTTTATAAAATATGATACAAATAATCAATTAAATTTCATTTTTACTTAAATTTATTAAAATTTTGACTGTTTTATTGCTATTGCACAATCCTGGTTTGTTGAACAAAATATTGTTGTTTTATTAATTCAATAAATTGAAACCGATCAAAGCAAATCTTTTGTTGTAAGTCAGCTGACAATAATAAGGATAATTCAATTGTATTGTAGGTTTGATCCAGTTTCTTAATAGTTTGAATTTTTTTACAAAGATTCTTTCATACCGCTTTAAAACATTCAAGTAATCAATTTTTTCAGTTTTATATTTATTTTTTTTAATAAAATAAAGCATAATAAGTTTTCTTATAACTATGGCCATACTGAAAGCGAACATCGAATCACACAGGTGCCTGATTTTTCTGAATAATTCTTCATCCAGATATAGGTGCAAATGAGTTTTCCAGACGGCAAGACGGTATTTGGAAATGCTGTCATGTTCATCGCTGGTAAATTGGTATTTTTCCATAATTGATAAAGAATTTTTGATAATATACATAACGGTGGCGGATTGTGAAAGTTTAAGTTTCTTTGACAATCTTATTATCATATTTTTTATTGACCTGTGCATCACAAGATGAAATATATGTTTTTTCATAAGCAACTCCTTGTATTAATTAAACGCTTTTTTCATGGGAATCCATTACAAAATTATTAAAAATATTTCTAAATTTTATGATTGCCTTTATTAATACAATTGTAACAGTATATTTTTATTCTGCCATTATTTACAAAACTTCCTAATTCGTGTATTATAAGGCGGAAATTATGCCGGCTGAAACAAGGGCCGGAATTTTTATCTTTATCAAAAGGATCATTCTCATGAAAAAAACTTTGACTCAAAAAATCCTTGAAAACCATCTGGTTGAAGGCAATTACAAGGCCGGTGAAGAAATCGGCATTAAAATAGACAACACATTGACCCAGGATGCAACAGGCACATTGGCATATCTGCAATTCGAGGCAATAGGCATCCCGAAGGTCAAGACAAAACTTTCCGTGAGCTATGTGGATCACAACACATTGCAGACCGACTGCCGCAACATGGACGACCACCTGTATTTGCAGTCCGTTGCTTCGAAATACGGCATTTATTTCTCAAGGCCGGGCAACGGCATCTGCCACCAGGTTCACCTTGAAAGATTCGCAAGGCCGGGAGAGACGCTTTTAGGCTCGGATTCGCATACGCCGACAGCAGGAGGCATGGGAATGATAGCAATCGGCGCAGGCGGTCTTGACATTGCAGTTGCAATGGCCGGTCAGCCTTTTTATGTCAAGGTGCCGAAAGTTATCGGGGTAAAATTGACAGGCAGGCTTAAACCCTGGGTTTCTGCAAAGGATGTAATTTTACATATTTTGAAGATAAAAACAGTCAAGGGCGGCGTCAGCGCCGTTTTTGAATACACCGGCGAGGGTGTAAAGACTTTGAGTGTTCCGGAAAGGGCCACGATTACAAACATGGGCGCCGAGCTTGGGGCCACGACTTCGATTTTTCCATCGGATGAAACCACGCTTGGATTCCTCAAGCTTCAAAAAAGGGAAAGGGATTTCGCTGAATTTTCCGCAGATGAAGGCGCCGTTTATGACGAGGTAATTGAAATCGACCTGCCGACACTGGTGCCTTATGCAGCGCAGCCTCATTCTCCTGACAACGTAATCGAGGTCTCAAAACTGCAGGGACAACCGCTCGACCAGGTTGCAATAGGAAGCTGCACGAATTCCAGCTACAGGGATCTGTGGATCGTGGGCAAGGTGCTTGAGAATAAAAAAGCGGCTGACAATGTTTCACTGGTGATCTCGCCCGGATCAAGGCAGGTGCTCTCGATGATAGCAAAAGACGGCACGCTTGCGAAAATTATAAACGGCGGTGCAAGGGTGCTCGAAACAACCTGCGGGCCTTGCATAGGCATGGGGCAGGCGCCGAATTCCGCAGGCATTTCCCTGAGGACATTCAACAGGAATTTCAAGGGGCGAAGCGGAACGATAGACGCGGGGGTTTTCCTCGTGAGTCCGGAAACTGCAATCGCATCGGCGGTAAACGGCTGTATAACCGACCCCACAACCCTGGATCAGGAAGCTGATTTCAAATTTCCAGACAACATTGAAATAGACGACAGGATGATAATAAAGCCGTCCGATGATCCTGCAAAGGTTGAAATCAGGCGCGGTCCGGGCATCAAGCCTCTTCCCGCAACCCCTGCTTTAACGGATGACATTAACGCTACAATTGTAATCAAGGTTGCGGACAATATAACAACGGATCATATTTTGCCTGCGGGCGCAAATGTCCTTCCATACAGATCCGATATTCCCAAGATCAGCGAGTTTACATTCGGACAGATCGACAGCGAATTCCACAAAAGGGCAAAAGAAGCAGGTACTGGTGTGATAATCGGCGGTGAGAATTACGGCCAGGGCTCTTCGAGGGAACACGCGGCTCTTGCACCGAGGTACCTTGGAGTAATTTGCGTGATCGTCAAATCATTCGCCAGGATACACAAGGCCAACCTCATCAATTTCGGAATAATCCCAATGACTTTTGAAAATCCGGCTGATTACGACTCAATCAGGCAGGGTGATAAAATATCCATACCGGGCATTAAAAAGCACCTTGCGGACGGAACAGAAATCACGGCAAAAATAAACGGCAGGGACATCAGGCTCAAGGCCGATCTTTCAAAACAGGACAGGGAAATACTGATAGCAGGCGGCAAGCTGATGTTTATAAAGCAGCTCCTTGCAAAAAGATAAAAATATATTGTGATTATTCGATAATTGCTATAAAATCAGTCATTAGTTAAATTTTTTTTTATAACCGGGATTTTATGCAGGATTATCTTGAAAAAAATCTTCTGGCCCTGCCGGAACTTAAAAATATTTATTTCCGTTTCAAGGATTCACTGTACCAGCCGGAAAGATCGAGGAACAATGAGCTCACGATAAAACTGAACGCCATTTACATGCATTCCGCATACGATCCGGGAAAAGAGGCGAGCCGTATAGTCGAAATGCTTTTGATTGACAGGGAGCTTCTCGATGTCGTGATACTTTTCGGCTCGGGTCTGGGTTATGCGGCGTTCGGTCTTTTTGAAAGCCTTCTTTTAAAAAATACAAGTGCGAGTCTTCCCTACATCATTTATATCGAGAAAGACATAAGGTTGTTCCTTACTTCGCTGAATTATTTCGACTGGTCGCCGATTTTCAAAAATGACCATTTCAAGGTTTTTGTCGACACGGAAAAAGAGGTAATCGGCAGTTTCATCCAGACGATCCCGACAAAGAGAATAAGGTACTACTACCACAGGGCATCGTATGACATGCATGCCGATTATTATAAGACCGTGCAGAATTACATTTCATACGTTCTCGACCGCAAGGATATGAACACCGCAACGTTCTGCAATTTCCAGAAGCTCTGGACGAAAAACTACATATACAACCTGAAAAAAACGGTTCATGCAAAACATATAAAAGATCTTGCGGGCATCGGCAAAAACACAACGGCAATAGTTATCGCAGCCGGCCCGACCCTGACGTCACTCATTCCCTACATAAAATCGGTGAGGGACAGAGCCGTTATAATTTCGGTTGATACTCCGTACAAACTTCTGAAGAAGCATGGCATAACGCCCGACATAGTCACGACCGTGGACCCGCAGTACTGGAATTTCAAGTTTCTTGAGAATGAAAGCCTCGACGGTTCATTGATCGTTACGAACTGCAATGCCTACCATAAAATCTTCACTCTTGCCGGCATCGGCAATTATTTCACAGGGACCTCCATATTTCCCATTACGGATTTTTTCGAGCCTGACAACAACGAGAGGGGCACGCTTGCCGCAGGTGGATCGGTTGCCACAACCGCATTCGACATCGCGAGGATCATCGGGGCATCAAACATAATTCTCCTCGGGCTCGATCTTTCGTTCCCCGGAGGCATGACGCATTTTAAGGGTGCATATTTTGAGACCAATTTTTTAAAGCAGGGGAATTATTTTTATACGCCCGAGCACATGTCGTATAATTACATGGCACATGTTGACCTGAAGGCTGTGGAATCAACCGCCGGCGGCTGTGTCTATACTGACCAGAAGATGTATCTTTTTAAAAAATGGTTCGATCGTGAGATTCCCATGACTACTGCCGGGGTTTATATCCCCGACCTGGGCCAGGCTAAACTTGATGGTGCGAGGATAGTCAAAATTGATGATCTGCCGGTTCCTGCTCCCGGATCAAAAGAAGTTTTCACAGGAAACATGAACAACCTTCTTGCAAAGCGCAAGGA
>JBJKSS010000099.1:0-4295 GCA_046703745.1 Spirochaetota bacterium | reverse complement strand
ATTCAGATTGTCCATTGCTTCAAAATAGCTGATTTCATATTTATAGGCTATTTCAAAAGGTTCGAGTTTTTCAAGCTTCGCCTGTTTTTGTATCTTGTCTTCCCCTTCTTCCCTGTCTCCAACGAGGTGCCCGACATCGGTAATGTTCTGGACATAACGAACCTTATAACCTTTGTAGAGAAGATATCTGTATATAGTATCGAATGAAATGTAGGTTCTTGCGTGTCCAAGATGGGGATGTCCGTAAACGGTCGGCCCGCAAACATACAAGCCGACATATGGAGGGTTAAGCGGAACGAACTCCTCCTTGTCCCTTTTAAAACTGTTATAAATCATCAATGGCATAATTTTCCCTGAAAGTAATAATATTGCCTGTATTTATAACAAATTTTTCAGTAAATAACAAAGCAATTTGTCAGGAAAACTTTTGTTATTTGCGAGCGGGCCGTTTATCTTCGGCAGAATAAACCTTTGCTGGAAGAGCGGGAAAACAGTTATTTACCCGCTTTAAGCGATTTTATATATGCATCTTTGTTGAATGAATTTTTCATTTTGTTCAATGTTTCCTTTTCGTTGCCTTTTTCGGGTATTACCATAACCTTGTAATAGCCGTCCGTGTCTTTAAATACCTTTGCATCATAACCGGCTGACTTTGCCTTGTTGAGAATTACACTTGCATTGACCATCATATTGAATGCACCGAGCTGTATGTATTTTACCCCTGGCTCAAGTGTTTTTATTAAATCATCATCGGAGATATTGCCGTTTTGCGGCTTTACGGTATTTGTCATGTTTGGGCCCGTTTCATTGACCGTTGATTTGTCACCGGATTCTGAGGCGTTTGTATTTGGGGAGCTGTTTTCAGCGGTGTTTTTATCATTATCGGGTGCGGGAGCTGTTTCCGTATTATTCACCGTGCCGGCATTATTATTGTCAGATGCGATATTTGTATTATTGAGCTTTTTATAATCAACATTATCCGTAACGGTCATTTTTATGTCCTTGTTGGCATTCGTTCAAATCTCATAATCGAATTTTTCGTATGGCCCGATATTTTTCACGAACATGAAATAACCGTACTTGCTGGCGTCATTGTTGATGTATTCAACCTTGACCATGTTGTCTTCTATTACGGAAACATTGAAATTATAATCACCGTTTGTCCACTGATCCTCAAGTTTGGGATTTACGGGAAGGATTTTCTCGATCTGTTCATTGTCGCCGTTTTTTAAAAAACAGATATACCCGTCGTGTTCGAAAGCATACCATTCTTCATTAAGTTCCCTGCATACAATCTTGAAGGCAAGGACATTCGACAGATTTTTCGAGCTGTCGTTCAGTATGAATGCACCGGGTATTTCCCACGTAACCTTGTCTACGCCTTCGATTCCCTTGACACTCCACGTCCATTTTGCATTTACGAACAATGGGAAAAAATCGCTGCCTTTCAATCCGGAAGGTGCGGCCACCTCTGTTGCCAGAAGGGACGACTGTGCATTCAGAAAAAACAGATTAAACATAAAAAAAGCTATCAGCAGTGTTTTATTCAGGAATTTTATTATAATCATCATTTAACCTCATAATCAGTGATTAATTCAATTTTTATTAAAGTTTCGTATGAAATCCAAAATTATATTAGCAAAAAGTTGTTAAACTTTAATATATGTTGTTTATTATATATCATTTTGGTAAAATTGTTATAATTAAAAACAGATTCAATTTGTAAAATCAAAATTAAAAAATAAAAAATTGTTTAACAGATTTAAAACTTGAAAAATTTTTTTTAAGGGTGAAGCATGAATAAATTTGTCAACGAATTATCCGATGACGAGCTTAAAAAGCGCACAAAAGACAAAAAAACTGATGTGAGAGGGGATTATTACAGGGATCAGACCGCAATCATTCACTCCCTGCCATTTCGCAGGTTAAAGAAGAAAACCCAGGTTTTTTTTGCACCGTCAAACGATCATATCTGCACAAGGATCGAGCATGTTCTCCATGTGACAAGCGTTTCAACAACGATATGCAAGGGGCTTGGCCTTGATGTTGAACTCGCGCAGGCCATAGCACTCGGCCATGACCTTGGTCATCCGCCTTTCGGCCATGTGGGGGAATCCGTCTTGAGCAGTATTCTCAAAAAAATAGGCAGGTCGTTCATTCATGAGATCAATTCGTACAGGCTTGTCGAATACATTGCTAACAAGGGCGAGGGGCTTAATCTCTGTTATGCGGTAAAGGACGGCATACTTTCACATTGCGGAGAAAAATTCGAGCAATACATAAAACCGGATTTCAGGATCAAGGATCTTGACAGCGTGAGAAACCTCACTGTAATACCTTCAACTTATGAGGGATGTGTTGTCCGTTTGGCCGATAAAATTTCATATTTGGGCAGGGATATCGAGGATGCGATGAGGCTCAATGTCATAAACGAATCGAACATTACCGGTGAAATCCTTGATTTGCTGAAAGTCGATTTTAACAGCTTGAAGGATTCGGTCAACAGCCTGATAATCGACAGGCTCATACACGACGCAATTAATTATTCCAAAGGAACCGGCAATATCGGCATATCTGAAGAATCCCACAGCATGATGAAAATAATAAAGGATTTCAATTACAGGATGATTTACGGCTCCAGGATACTTCATAATTACGGGCATTATGTGGCCAGGGTCATAAATATAATCTTTAATGAATTGTATGAGCTTTTTCAAAAGTACGGCTATGATGTCGATAATTACAGGGAACATTTCATCGAGCCTTACAAGGATTTTGCGAATTATATTGAAAGTTATGAAAAATATTATTCCGATACCGGTGCCGATGTATTTTTAATTATAACCGATTATATAGCCGGCATGACGGACGATTATGCATTGAATTTCTGCAAAAAGGTCATTTTGCCAAAAAAGATTTTTTAAATATTCCCGTCAACATCCATTGATTCCTTCGGTTTGAATTCCATGGCTACGGATTCACTTAAAGAGAAAGGGATCGTGGCCTTGATTTTTAATCCGATTTTTTCCATATTGGCCGCATCTTCATCTTCAAGCAGGGATATACAGGGGGCCAGGGTGATAAAATCGTCGATGCTTATCATGCCGCCCTCGATGAGTATTGATTTAACCGTATTTTTCAGGTCATTGATGGCTTTGAGAAGCTCATCTTTTTTCAATGTTGATCCCTGGTTGATCATTCTCGCGATCAGGCTGTTGGTATTGTAATATGAAGTGGGCCTGAACCCGATGTTAAAATCTTCGTTTTCATTGTCAAAGCGATCCATTTAAAACTCCTTATTAATTTACCTGATTATTTACTTTGATTGAACATGGGCCTATTTGAAACATTTTCTATTTTTTGCAAAAACTAAAATACCTTTTTAAATAACTTATTTATGAATTTTATAACATATTAATAAAAAGTAAATTAAAATCTTTAAAAAAAATGAAAATTTCTTTATTTACAGTGCCTGTGAATATATTTAAATTTAAGAATTACTTGACAAAAAGTTAATAATGATTATATATTTTACCGACTAAAAAAAGGAGTATTACATGAGTTTTATAGCAAATATAAAAGCAAGGGAAATCCTCGACAGCAGGGGTAATCCTACAATTGAAGTTGATGTTCTTCTGGAAGACGGCTCTTTCGGCAGGGCTGCCGTACCCTCCGGAGCAAGTACCGGCGAGTTTGAGGCCGTGGAATTACGCGACGGCGATAAAAAAAGATACCTGGGCAAAGGGGTATTAAAAGCTGTTAATAATGTTAATGATATTATTGCCCCCAAACTTGTAGGTATTGATGTTGGGTATGATGCAAGGAGCCAGATTTTAATCGACAGGACGATGATTGAACTTGACGGAACAAAGAACAAGGGTAAATTGGGCGCCAATGCCATCCTGGGCGTCAGCATGGCGGTTGCAAAGGCCGCTGCGGAGTCTTGCGGTCTTCCGTTATATGCTTATCTAGGCGGTCCGATAGCCAATACTCTTCCTCTTCCGATGGCAAATATTTTAAACGGCGGCAAGCACGCGGACAACCTGGTTGATTTTCAGGAATTCATGGTTATGCCGGTCGGTGCATCCTCAATTAAAGAGGCCATCAGGTATACAGCCGAAGTTTTTCATTCCCTGAAATCAATATTGAAATCGAAGAAGAAAAACACCGCCGTGGGTGATGAAGGCGGCTTTGCACCCGATCTTGCAAATGAAGAGGCCATAGAGGTAATACTTGAAGCCATTGAAAAAGCCGGTTTCAAAACAGGCATTGACAACGACTTCATGATCGCCCTT
>JBJKSS010000098.1:0-5523 GCA_046703745.1 Spirochaetota bacterium | reverse complement strand
TGATAACTGTTGACAATGCAATAAGTGTGTTTGCAGGGCTGGTCAGGGCAGATGCAAAATATGAGGAAAAAATTTATCCTGTTATAATCAAACATCTTGAAACCTGTGATATAAAGGATTTTGTCAGGCATTCCGAAAGGGCTTTTGCATGCGTAACGAGAGAAAACTGTGAAATTTTTTACAGGGTGCTTGAAACAAGGTATGATGCACTGACAACCTCCCAGAAAAAGCGCGTGGATAAAATGCTGTTCAGGATAGCGGAAGGCGATTTCGTTTCCTGATGGCTGTAATCAGATCATGTTTTTATTAATCGGGATAATAAGTGTGAATTTCGTTTCCTTCTGCTCCCTGATAGATACGCTGATCTTTCCGTTTAGTTTCTGGACTTCATTTTTTACTATGTCAAGACCAACGCCGCGCCCGGAAATATCGGAAACATGATCGCGTGAACTGAACTTCGGGGAAAATATCAGGTTTAACAGATCCTTTTTTGTTATCGTTATGTCATTATTCTGAAGGATATTTTTTTCAACTGCCTTTTTCCTTATTGTTTCAAAATCCAGGTTGCCCCCGTCGTCGCTGATCTCGACAAAATAATTGCTGCCGTTCCTGTAAAGTCCGAATTTGATGAGCCCCCTCTGATTCTTGTTACGCGACATTCTTTCGAATTTATCCTCTATGCCGTGGTCAATGGAATTCCTGATCAGGTGTATGATCGAGCCTTTGAGCCTGCTCAGGTAAGGGAATTCTTCAATGCTTACATGTGATTCGAAATCGATTTCCTTCTGGATCTCTTTTGAAATATTTATTACCATTTCACCGAGGGTTTTAATGAAATTGTTGAGGAGTATCCTGGATTTGTCGGGCTGCGAAAGCTTTTCAAACCTGTGGAATATCAGTATCTTGTCCATGAGGATTTCGATATACTGCAGTTCCCTCAGTATTATGCCGGTGAAATTGAGCATTTCTTTTTTTATCTCGAGCTCTTCTGTGAGCGTTCCGTTCCTGATATTCTTTAGCAGCTCTTCGCCCCTGTGAAACATGTCCGACAGGTAATTCAGCTCGAGTGCCCTTGCAATTCCCTTGAGGGAATGTACTTCACGGAACAGATGGTTAAGCGTTTCATTATTGTTCATTATATCAAGGCTGAATTTTATCTCGTCTACAACGTTATGCGAATCATGAATGAATTCGTTGAAGACCTGCGGCCCCTGCTTTAAAATGGCGGAAATGGACTCGATTTCCCTTTCCTTCTTGATCTTTTCAAGTTTCAGTTCCTGTTCCTTCCTGATGACATCGGTCCTGTCCTCGAACAGCACCATGATGTTTGTTACCTCGTCATTTTCAAAAACCCTCTGGAATGTTATGCTGAGGTTTTTTTCTTCCATATCCGTCTTGTCATCTGTCTTGTCCGGGTCGGCTTTGATTTTTATGAGCCTGTCTTTCAGCGGATTTACTTCCCAGAGTACCGATGAACTTGCGGTTTTGTTTATAAACAGGATGCCGAGGTATTTCTCAAGTTCGGCCCTGTCGGCGTCCTGCTTTGACTCATCGGGATAAATCAGATCGATGAAATTCATCCCTGCAATGTTTTCGTTTTTCAGCAGGTTGACGGTGAATTTGGAATACTGGTCGCTGATGATGTATTTCCTGTTGAGGAGGAGCAGTCCTTCATTGATGTTGTCGAGAAATTTTCTGTCCTCGGCAAACATTATTTCCCTGGAGCGCATTTCCTTCAGCCTTTCCCTGGCACGAATGTTTTCTGAAAAAATTATCTTCATGATCACGCTTCCCATAACGGGAAAATATGCGTATCCCATGATCTGCAGGAAGAATGAAATGGATTCCGGGATATTGGAAAATTCCAGTATCTTATTCTCAAGGGAGGGAAAAATGAAATGAAGGCCCATGCAGAGGGAGAGCTGGAAAAGACCGACGAACAAATGCAGGAATATGGATTCTTCAACAAGGGCGGCCAGGAGGGGGAACAGGATGATTACCATGATTATCGGGCTTTTGCTTGCATTCGTCAGGAAGACCACGAGGAACAGGTGCCATTCGAAGATGAACAGGGTGAGTTTTCTTGCGGCTCCGAGCTTCTTAAAGCCGCACAAAAAATAATTTGAAAGATACAGGAACGTGGCCGCTATCTGGATGAATCCGAGAACAAGTGTTCCGCGCGCACCCGATAAAAAGATGAAACAGATCAATCCGACGCTCAATGCGATGCAGGTGTAAAAAAGGTTCAGCCCGTTTACCTGCCTTATCTGTCTTGTCGTATAGATATCATCGGTATTTCTTGATCCGAAATTTAAAAGTGAATCCAGTCTGGCCAGGCCGTTCATAATTAAGCTCCGGTTAATGAAAAATAAGGCAGGATGCGGATCGGTATGGTCACAAAATGTCTTTCAATGACACGTTGAGCGAAAATGTGCCGTATTCGGATTCAAAGGGAATCGTAATGACCGGTATTCCCTTCGGCCAGTTGATATGACTGTTTTTGCCTATTACAACTCCCGGCAAGGAAATTTCTATTCTGAATTCCAGAAGATCCTGTTTTGCATTGCCGGCGAGTATGTTGGTGAGCTCACCCACTCCGTCGATCACGTCTGCCGTTACCGCAATATAGGTGTGCCCGGAAAATTTGGAAATCATCCTGATAGCGGTTTCCCTCGAAAAGGTTAAGACTATCGCACCAATTGTTTCGCCGGCAAGGCCGATGATCGATGAAATTTCATCCAGTGCATAGGGGTTCGTATTCACAAACGGCTGCTGATCCTTTACCGAAACTCCGAGATATTCCCTGAAGAGGTTGATGGCGGCTTTTAAAAAAGGATTAATATATTTTGCTTTCATCATTTAACCCCTTTGAAATAGGTTGATATTTTATTCCATAATACTTCGCCCTTTACCGGTTTTATGATGTAATCGGTAACCCCTGCCGAAATAGCTTCCATTACATTGTATTTTGCCGCCTCTGCCGTGATCATTATTATCGGTGTGGTTTTGTGGTGCTCGAGCTCCCTCAGCGCCATGACCAGTTTTAATCCGTCAATCTTCGGCATGTTCCAGTCGACAAGAAAAATATCGATGGGGTTGCCGATGGTTATCTCAAGTGCCCTCTCGCCGTCACCGGCCTCGAAAAACTCGTCATCACAACAGCCGTTCTCAACCAGTGTGTTCTTTACTATCCTTCGCATTGTTGATGAATCATCGATTATCAGTATTCTCATAATTGCGGTCCGGTTAAAAAAATGTTTTTTTAAAGAAAAAATTGCCGGAATATTCTGATTGATGCTTTTTCAGACATAAAATTGCGATTCCGCATACCCTGGGTTCCCTTCCTTCGTTCTCCCTGTTCGCAAGGGTTAGGTATCCGCAAATAGAATTGTTACTTTAATAAATCCAGAAAAATTATAATATAAACGGCTTTTCATTGGTATTTCTAACAGCCACTTTCTTCTGACTTATTTCCACTTTTTTCTCGGCCTCATTCTGATTATTGCAGACGCAGCTCGGCATAAATTCTGCAAATTTATTTCCCCTTTTTATAGACAATTATCTACTATATGGAATGCCCGTATTGACAGAATGATCCCCGATGTTTGATACTTATTTTAAAGTTAATGAATCTTCATGTTCGGAATAACAGCAAGAATGAATACACGGATCAATGATTTTAAAACGGCTTCAACAAACAGTTTACCGGCGGTACCGAAGTATATTGCCGCCATCGCACTTTTGTTTACTGTAATGCTCCTCATCGGGTTGAAAGACTATCTTCTGTTTCATATAATTGCAGAGTCATTCACTGCGATCATTTCATTGATCATAGTCATCCTTGTTATTAATACGAGGAAATTTGCCGTTGACAATAACCTCATACTGCTTTCCATAGCGCTGGCCTTCATATCGGTACTGGTTTTTTTTCATATAATAACCTACAGGGGAATGAATATTCTGCCCGGTGTTGTGTTTGATGCGGCAACACAGTTATGGATCGCTGCAAGGTACATGCAGGCAATTTCTATTTTGCTTATATTCCTGCTTAACGGAAGAAAGATCAATGCCGTGATTGTTTCCTTGATATACGCAGTGGTCACCGCTGTAATTCTCATGACAATACTGTACTGGAATATTTTTCCGGCCTGCTATGTTCCGGGCAGAGGCCTTACTGCGTTCAAGATCATTTCGGAATACCTGACAGTTTTTATGCTGCTTGCAAGCCTTGTATTCCTTCACCTGTTCAGGGAAGGAAAATTTTATAACAAGAAAATTCTTTTTTCCATGGTGATACTGTTTAATATTATTTCGGAGCTGTCGTTTACGATGTATTCCGATCTTTATGACATTTTCAATATAGCGGGGCATGTTTTCAAGATGCTGTCATTTTATTTTTTATACAGGATGTTCATAAGGGACAATCTCAATGAACCGTTTAATGCAATGTTTTACGAAATGAACAGTGAAAAACTCAAACTTATGAATTACCTTGCGTTGTCGAACAAGATGATAATAACCCTTGACAGGAACCAGAAGGTTTTGAGCGTAAACAAAAAGGCATGCGGCATCCTCGAATATGAAGAAAATGAAATTGTCGGCAAAAACTGGTTCCACGGGTTCGTTTCCGAAGAATTAAGGCGCAGCGAGGAAATAATATTCAACAATATCATAAACCGCAAGACCGAGCCTGAGACCGAATACGAGACGATTGCGGTTTCCAGGACAGGCAGGAAAATTGCGGTGAGGTGGTCATGTTCGTATATTTTTGATGATAACGGAAAGTTCGATTATATGGTAGGATTCGGCGATGATATAACCGAACAGAAGAGGATGCTGGTCGAGCTCGAAATATCGAGGGACAGGGCTGAAAAAGCCAGCAGGATAAAGAGTAATTTCCACGCAAACATGAGCCATGAGATAAGGACGCCGATGAGCGGCATCTGGGGCTTCATCGAACTTTTGAGGAGCACCGAACTTGACGGCAGGCAAAAGGAATACCTCAACATAATTCACAAGAGCACTGAAAATCTTCTGGTAATAGTAAACGACATCATAGATATTTCAAAGATCGAATCCGGGAAATTCGAAATCGAGGCTGTGGAATTCGACCCGGTAGAGGAATTCGAGTCCGTGGTTGACATATTTTCGATAAAGGCGGAGGAAAAAAACATCGAGCTTTTGTCTTACATCAGCCCTGAACTTCCTGTTGCCGTTATCGGCGATTCGTTGAGGATCAAGCAGGTGCTTATCAATCTCGTATCCAATGCTATAAAATTCACGCCCGCCGGCGGAAAGGTTGCGATTGAGATCATGAGTGAAAATATTTCGGAGTCGGCATGCAGGATAAATTTTTCTGTTGCAGACAACGGGGCCGGCATAAACAAAAATTTTCAGGATAAAATATTCAGTCCGTATTCCCAGCAGAACGGCGGCATTCAGATGAAGTACGGCGGCACGGGACTGGGGCTTTCGATCAGTTCGTACCTTGTAAAATTCATGGGAGGCAGGATAGGATTTGAA
>JBJKSS010000097.1:0-8568 GCA_046703745.1 Spirochaetota bacterium | reverse complement strand
GGGTGTTGTCTCTGCGTGTTAGTTGTAATATATAGATATTTGTTTTATTTGTCATTAAGTTTTTTAGTTGTATTTTTATTATTCAATTGAAAGTTTTTAAAACTTGGGCTGGTTTTTTTTAATCTTTAAATACAAGGATCGCCCTATGACCGAAGAACTTACCAAAAATCAAATCGAAGCTGCATCGCATTTTACGGGCCCTGCCATCGTTATTGCCGGGCCGGGCTCCGGGAAAACCCGGGTAATTACCGAGAGGGTCGCTTTTTTGATAAAAGACAAAAAGGTCGAACCTTCGAGTATCCTGGTAACGACTTTTACAGAAAAAGCTGCTGATGAGCTAAAGCACCGCCTGTTCGGGCAGGTTGGCAAGCACGCGGAGCATGTGCATATTTCTACTGTCCATTCATTCTGCAAGAGCCTCATGGAGGAGTTTTTTTACTGCCATGATTTCGGCATAGACTTTACCGTGCTCGACGGGGACAGCCAGAAATTGCTTGTGCTGGCAAACAGAAGCAGGCTTGATCTTGGCGGCAGGCGGGGATGGAGGGATTTGATCATCCGGTCTGCAGGGTACCAGGCCGATTACGAAGGCGAGGTTGGCAGGTTATACAATTTCATCACGGAAAATCTCATCGACACGAAGGATGTCAAATCCGGTCTTGCAGCGAGTGGAGAATTATCCCATGACATGGAAAAGCTTCTTGACAGTTATGATATCTATGTGGATATTCTCAAGAATGAAAACAGCGTCGATTTTGCACATCTTGAAAAAACCGTTTATTGCATGCTTAAGAATAACAGGGAAATCTTGAGCCAGATCAGGGGCAAAATAAAATTCATTCTTGTAGATGAATATCAGGACACGAATCCTGTGCAGGATTTTATTTTCAGGGGAATAGCCGGGGATGATGAAAATATTTTCGTTGTGGGTGATAAAAACCAGAGCATCTACGGGTTCAGGGGCGCTGCCATAGAAAACTTTACCAGGTTTTCCAGTGAATACAAGGGTGCAAAAGAATATTTCCTGAATACCAATTTCAGATCAACGGACAAGATAGTTGATGCTGCGAATAAAATTTTTGAAAACAGGATCAGGGAAAAGCTCGTGTCATTCCGCGGCAGGGGCAACAGCATCGTTATAATCAGGGGTGAAACAAGGAAGACCGCTTTTTTGAATTCTGTGAAATATTTAAAATCAAAAAATATACAGTTAAACGACATTGCATTCCTATACAGGAAAAAGGTGCTTGCAGAGGATATTATATGGGCATTAATGCAGGAAAGCGTTCCCTTTCAGACGGACAGCGACGGGAAATTCCTCGACCGGGCGGAGGTCAAGTCTTTCGTATCACTCTTCGGTTATGTGTACCAGGATGAAATAAACGAGTCGGATTTCAGCGGCTGGAAAGACTGGTGGCGGCCGGATTTATTCGACAATGAAGTCCTTAAAGTTTCGGCCGGGACATACGATGTATTGACGAAACTTCCCAAAGAGACTAATCTTGCCGATCATGGCAAACCGGATGATCTGCTGCAACTCGGTATCAGTGATAAAAGCGATACCGGCATGATTGCGGACATCCTCAAATTACGCAAAGATGTCAATGATAAAAAGAAAGGTCTGCTGGATGTACTTTTTGAGCTCTTCAGGATATCAAAATATCTGTCAAGGCTGATGAACGACCCGTCGGATGAAAATGAAGAGTCCCTTTATAACCTAGCAAAGCTCACCCGGCTCCTTGATAATTATGAGAGAATGTTCAAAAGACCCACTGCAAAGGGATTCTTATACATTCTTTATAACAGCGGCAGGGCAAAAAACATGGATCAGATCATTCTGGAAAACAGTCAGGCCGTCAGATGCATGACCGTTCATAAATCAAAGGGCCTGGAGTTTCCCGCAGTTGTACTCTGTTCAATGGCTGAAAAAGATTTTCCTCTCGAATATAGAAACAATAAGGAGATTTGCGGGATACCGTTTGATAAAAAATTCGTCAGGGCAGGCAATTTGCACATCGATGAGTCGAAGCATTATGCTGAAGAATTACGCCTGTTTTATGTTGCAATAACACGGGCGCAGGATTTACTCGTATTGACAGTACCTGAAAAGGCCAACAAAAACAAGTTGAATCCTTCAAGGTTCCTGCAATTGATCGACGGGTTTGTAACCGAAGATATAAAGACAAACATAACTTTGGAAAGTCATTACAAACAGTCGAAGCAAACACCCGTTTTAAGTTACACTTCCGTAAGCACGTATATGGACTGTCCTTTCAGGTACAAACTGAATTATATATACCGGTTTAATTCTCCTTCGGGTGTTATGCAGCGTCAGGGGATCATTATTCATAATGTGCTTCAGAGGATAAATGTGGCATTGAAAAACGGCGAGAAAATTGACAGGGATATAATAGGAGGATTCACCGCCAAATTCTGGCTTCCCATAACGGGAAAAAAATCCGATGAAAGCTTGAAGAATGAGATTATTGACTTTGCGTTCAACTATTATATATTTGCAAAAAAGTCCTACAAGTCAATCGTTTCGGTAGAGGAGCCTTTTACCTATATCGACGATGATTTGATAATCAAGGGTAAAACCGATCTTATAGCCAGGGATATAGATGATAATAATGTGCTTGTGGATTTCAAGGCAAGGACTTCCGAGGGTATTGAAGAAATATCGGTTGACAAACAACTCAATATTTATAATTACTGTCTTAATAATCTTGCTCTTGACAAATTGATGGCCTATACTGTTTTGGATAACAAAATGCATGAAATACCGGTTGAAAAGGAACATGCGAAAAACATGCTGCAAAGTGTTTCTGCAAAATTGAAAAATGAAAATTTTGAATTAAACAGTGAATCACCATTATGCAAGACGGGCAATTGTGTCTACAGTTTTATCTGCAAGGAGCTTAAAGATGGAAAAAAATGAAAAGTTCGGCACCTATCATGATTTTTTGAAGAATGAAATCATGCAGTTTCGCGGGCCGATAGAAGATTATATATATTATCTGCCGTCATTGTTCAAACTTTTGACAGACGTTCTTGATTCTGACAAATTGTCCGGTGATGACAGAAAATCGATACTGTGCACCCTTGGATACTTTGTCACCCCGAATGATGTAATACCGGAAGATATTTACGGCCCGGCAGGGTATGTAGACGATATATTCCTCTGCGCTTATGTATTGAAAGATATCATGGAAAAATACGGTACCGGTTTACTGGAAAACTGCTGGGACACAGAAAATGATCCTGTTGAAGAAGTGATAGATTACTGCCTTGAAAAAACTTCAGAGTCTTTGAAAGAGAAAAAGGCTGAAATCTTTCAGTTTGTCGGCATTCAGAATTCGCAAAAGTAAATCAACAAACTTTGATTAATTTCAAAAATTATTTATATTTTCATTTTGCACCGCGGTTTTTAAACAACAATCAAATTTAATTTCTTCCAGCAAGCCGAATGGCTGCGCGGCATAACCTAAAGTTTACTAACCCGCTTCCGCCAAAAAGCCAGAGATTGCCCGAAGAATCAATCCTGCTTATACTGCCCTTTCTTGATCCCGGGATGTCCCAAAATTTTTCATATTTATCCATTTATAATTCCCCCTGCCCAATATTAATTCCTTTTACCAAAATCCATAACCCGATTACAGGTTCTAAAGGCATGTATGGAATATAAAGAAAAAATGGCACTTCATATTCACATATACCGATTACCGCAGCTGCAAATAGAAATATAACAGCAGCTATTCCCCAAAGAGATAAAAAAGAGGGAATGATTTTTGATTTATAAAAAAGTAAATAAAACAGGAATAATCCGATACAAAGAGGAATCCCTATAAGCGTGAGTATGTATTCGGTGGAATCAAACAGGGTCTGACCTAAGGCCTGCATATATATTGGTTCTCCAAGCATTTTATAGCTTTTGCTTATACTGATAAGTTCATACAGAGGGATTCTGCTTGCTGCAAGAAGCGAGGCACCTAAAATATATAAAACGAGTCCGGCAAGTGCAACCTTTTCATTTTGTTTTTTTAGAATAATAAAAAGAAGACTCGCTAAAATTACTAGAGTTATTGATGTTAGAGTCTCACCAAAGATATTTGCTTTTAAAAGCCATGGATTATTTGCTATATTTATCATGGTCTCGCCGAACTTTCCGGGTATAACGCACTTTTGTTTTATCAACACTCCTGTTATCAATGCAGCAATTGAGACAATAAAATCAATAAGGAAAAAAGCCCCCAATATTCTTCCATATTTATTAATGTTTTTCATATTTTAACTCCACTTTATTATTTTCTGTACTCAGCCGGTGAGACACCTGTTTTCCTTTTAAATAATTTAGAAAAATGCTGCGGGTAGTCAAAGCCCAGGGAATAAGCAATACTTTTTACCGGCTCTCTAGTACCTAAAAGCAGATTTTTTGCTTTTTCGATTAGATAATAGTATATATGCTCCTGTGTATTTTTACCTGTTTCTTTTTTAAGTAAATCACTTAAGTAGTTTGGTGAATAACACATAGCCTCGGCACACATTTTCACTGTCGGCAGACCTTCTGGCTCCAATCTCCCAGAATCAAAATATCCCTTTAAAAATTCTTCAAATTTTACAGCAATATCCTTGTTGACACTGGATCGCGTTATAAACTGTCTTGCATAAAAACGCTTGCAGTAATTAAGGAATAACTCAATATTTGAAATAATAAGTTCGTGGCTGTGTTCATCTAAATTTTGAGAGTATTCTATCTTTATTTTTTTTACTATGTCAGTGACAATTTCTCTTTCTGCTTGAGAGATATGAAGAGCTTCATGAGAATCATAAGAAAAAAATGTATACTCATTCATATTTTTGGCTAAACCGCTTTTTCTAATCAGGTCGGGGTGAAATAAAAGAAGCCAGCCTTCCCAATCCTTCAATTTTTCATAGTCCACTGCACTTAAAGGCTCGATGAGTTGATTAGGTGAAATAAATATAAGACTTCCTTCCTGAAAGTCATAACTCTGCCTGCCGTATTTAAATCCGCACTCACGTCCATTTTTCAGACTGATTGAATATAAATCTGAAGTAACCTGAAGGCCAACCACAGACATGACAGGTTTTATATTTGAACCTTCAATTAAACTGATTAAAGGATGTTTTGGGTTTTCATAACCTATCATCTCATGTATTTGAGAGACAGACTCTATCCTGAATATTTTACTCAATGATTCACTCCGATAAAACTAAAAGCTTAATATGTTTATACTATAATCCAGTTTTCCGGTAAATAAACATATTACTGAAATGCTAATACATTTTTCTGATTTATTGATAATACTGTAAAAGTATATATCGCTGGAAAACCGAAAATCTGTTTTTTTTTATACCACTGATTACACGGATTGCCCCGCTACTTTTTGCCGTGCCGGACAGGTCAGGTGATGCGCACTGATTATTGTGCATAATTATTGGATATTGCTTCAATTGGCTAAATTCAAACCCCGACAAATTCATTAATTATGGGTATAAAAAAATAGAAATTTAGTATAAATATTATTAATCAAAAGAGGCTTTAAAAAAACAGGAATTTAAGATAATAAAAGATACTTATACTGAAAATGAATTCTATTATTTAGTGATCTAAAAATAACAAATGATTATCTTGCCAGAAATTTCAGTAATTCATAGACCAAAAAAGCGGGCCATACCAATGCTTTTAAAAAACCAAGTACCCCGATCCAGAAGCCTGTTGCAGTTGAAATGTAATATATAACAGCACCGATAAAACCCAAACCATAAACAGCACCTGAAGATGCGGCGCATTTTCCATAATCTCTTGACATATTTTGTACTCCTTATCCTGAATAATTTTTAATGGTGTTGCCTTCAGCCATCCATAAGTATAAAATAATATTATTTCCGAATAATTTCAATAAAATATTTGTAATTAGTGGAATGAGTTCCAGAAAATTTTCAAGCAAGGGAATATCCTGACGAAAACTTGCAGGAAACTGGAAAAGGACGGGCCCAAGCTTTTTACCCAGCCCTGCAAGCACTGTGAGGAAATATCGCGTTTCTTCGCTGACATTCTTGAGGCGCTTGATATGTGTAATTATCTGGGGCGCCTTGACAGCAAACATGAACCCCGACGGCACCTGATGCGCCCAGGATTCCTTCAATTATTCAAGGCTCCTTTTCGATTATTGCCTCGGCTGGCACCTTGTCCTCGCGGAACCTCAAAAAATTGGGCTGCCGCATAACTTTATCTTTTGTCCATCCAGCGAAAGAGACTTCACAGACAAGCTCCGGTTTTACCCATGTGACATCATCGCTTTCCGGTGGCTTTGTTTTAAACGGGCAGGATTCCTCGACAAACGGCTGAAGTTTGTCATACACGGTTTTGATGCTTTTCCCGTGAAAGCCCCCTCCCGAATGGCCGATATAAATCAGCCTGTTTTTTTTATATGCACCCAGCACCAGGCTGCCCAGATATTTTCTAGATTTTCCCGGTTTTGTGAATCCCGCAATGACACAGTCCTGTGCATTATATGATTTTATCTTCAGCCAATCCTTGCTTCTTGCGCCTTGCGAGTACCTGCTCTTTGAATATTTGGCCATGATCCCCTCGATCCCTTTTTTACGGGCAGCTTCAAAAAAAGCGACCCCATCTTTTTTTACATGACCGGATATCCTCACATTGCCGTCTTTCGGGATGATTTTTTCAAGGAGCTCTTTTCTTTTTAAAAGTTCCAGACCGGTAAGATTGCGTCCATCGTAATATAAAATGTCAAAAACATAGTATATCAATTGTCCCTTTGTTTTTTTACTGTCAAAGCCGCCGTGATAATCATGAAGTTTTTGAAAATCCGGTTTTCCGTTTTTATCGACAAACACGATCTCTCCGTCCAGCACGGCGTTTAATCCTAGTTTTTTTAGGCTATCGACAATTTCAGGAAATTTTTTTCCAAATGATAGCTGGTTACGCGAATAAAGCAAAACATTTTTCTTGTTGATTTCGGCTATCGCCCTGAACCCGTCCCATTTGATTTCGAATATCCATCCATCCTTGTTGAAAGGTTTTTTTACAGAGGTTGTAAGCATCGCTCTTACATTATGCGGCATGGGACCCTGAGGCACATCCTTGATGCCAAAATTTTCTTTTTTCTGTTTACGGCCCCGCCCGGATTCATTCCGCACCGGCTCTTTCAGCCTTGCCTTTCCTCCGAGCTCTTCGATTGTTTTGTCAGATACAACGGATCTGTCCTGTTTCAGTATGTCATCAATTGTAGAATACCTGTCTTTTTTCTTTATCAATAGCCACGAATTTTTATCCATCCGTGTTTTGACAAGTGCAAATTCTCCCCTGAGCTTCTCTCCTGCAAGAATGAATTTCAAATCTCCCTTTTTTAATCCCTCCTGAAGTATTTCCTCGCTCTCACTTTTTGCCGTTGAATAAAGAGAGCTGTAAAATCCCCTGTCCCAGATTATCACGCTGCCAGCACCGTAATTCCCCTCGGGTATGACACCTTCGAAATCTTTGTAATCAAACGGATGGTCCTCGACCATAACGGCGAGCCTCTTTATTGATGGATCGAGGGACGGCCCCTTGGGTATCGCGAAGCTCTTCAGGACACCGTTAAGCTCAAGCCTCAGGTCATAGTGGAGGTTTCGCGCGGCATGTTTGTGCACGACAAAAACAAGATATTTATCCCTGTCGTAATCAGTAATGCCGGGCTTCGGCTCGGGGGTTTTATTCAAATTCCGTTTTTGTTTGTAATCTTTTAAACTCATGTGTTTGGCAGCCTCTGTTTTTTGGTCAGTACTTCGCTGAAAATATCGGCGTGTTTTTCAACCCTCCTGACTGCATCGTTATAAAGTATCCGGAATTTTTCCGGCTTGCCCAGTCTTGAAAGCCCCTCCAGCTCTTTCCATTCAAGCGGGCATGAAACACTGGGGGACTCTTCGGCACGCAGGGAATAAACGCAGACCATAGTTTTTGACGCATCGTTTTGCGACCAGTTGATGAAAACCCTGCCCTTGCGGTATTTCTTGTCCATCCTTGATGTTACAAAATCGGGATAATTCTTCTGCATGATTTCTGCAACGGCCTTTGAGAACATCCTGGTATTTTCATAACTCGTTTTTTCTGAATTAAGCGGGACGAATACATGAAGCCCTTTTTTGCCTGAAGTCTTCACCCAGCTTGAGAGTTTCTGCCGTGCAAAGAGGTCTTTCAGAATAAGCGCCACTTTTGCACAGTCGAGGATACCGGCATTCTCTCCGGGATCAAGGTCGAATACAACCGAATCCGGCGTTGCGAATGAATGGGCCCTTGCCAGGGGAACATGCAGTTCGATTGACGCAAGGTTTTCCACCCAGACAAGTGTTTCAAGGTTATTGGCCAGGCAGTAAGTAATTTTTTTATTCTCACCGTAAGGAACTACGGCGGTTTCCAGCCAGTCTGGACGGTGAGCGGGGCAGCGCTTCTCGAAAAAAAAATCTCCCTCGACCCCGTGCGGATAGCGTTTGAGGGTCAGAGCCCGGTCTTTAAGATGAGGAATAAAGAAAGTAGCCATACGG
>JBJKSS010000096.1:0-5630 GCA_046703745.1 Spirochaetota bacterium | reverse complement strand
GGCTGGAGAATGATAGAGGCGGCGTCATTGTCAATCGCAAGCTTGTTGAAAACTATCTTTTTGTAAAAATCAAAATTTTTCAACCCGGTGATGTCTGCCTCAACAACAGTGTCTTGTTCCCTTGCCCTTTCAAAAATTTTTTCTTTCTCGATGCCTGAAAAAAAATTGGCAGGAGTATTCCCGCGGAGGCTTAAATATTCATAGTAGTTTTCATAATACCGGGTGATGTCCGGCGCCGTGTCCCTGTGGGTGCCTATCATGCCGTTTATCGTATCGGCAATCAGCCTGTAGTCTTCCGGGAACTTCAGGTAAAAAGGTTCGTCTTCCTTTAATAAAAGTTCGTCCTTAGGCTGTTCCGTTTCGGGATAAATATCGAAATGCCTTTTTAAAACGATGCCCGCGGGATTAAGTATGAATTCCTTCAAATCATCAACGGTTATCGAGTCAATAGTTTTTTTCTTAACGGCTCCGGCGCCGCTTTTAATGATTTTTTGCGTAAGTTCGTAATCCGCCTTCACCATGTCAAGATTTTTTTCATCGAGGAGCCCCCTGTTTTTAAGGTAAATCATTGCAAGAAGGTTGTCCTCATGCGAATAATTGCGGATAACGTCCTGATACTGATTGTCCTTTTCATAAAATTTCAGGCTCTCTTCCTTGAGCGGCGCCTCGATGATTTCGAGCCTGCTTCCTGAGTTCCCAAGAAGGCGGTCATTGATATAGCTGACCAGCCTGCCGCACACCGCCGAAGGATAGAGTGTTTTATCCTTCTCGGGGTCGGTGCCCGTGTATGTAATGCAGAGCTTCTCTTTTACCGACATCAGTATTTCGAGGAAAAGATAAAGGTCGGTTTCATCTTTCGTTACGTCACCCGGTTTTTTCTCAAGGTTACGAAGGTCGAGAGTCGACCTGTCGCTTTTTCCCGGGAAGTCACCCTCGTTCATTCCCATGATGTAGACGATTTTGAACGGTATGGGCCGCATGGGGACAAGCGAGGAAACCGTGATGCCGTCCGCAAGATACTTGCCGATCCTCGATTTTATCTCAATGATGTTCGACCTTACGAACCTGATGATGTACTCAATGCCGATTTTTTCTTCGAGGAACATGTCGAATATCTTAAGTCTCTCGAGGCTTTCGACGAGGCTGTAGAGCACGGCATTCTCCTCCTCGAAATTTTGGGGTATTTTGATGAACTCATTTATGAAACTGCCCAGAAGCACGATCCATTCCCCGGCAGAATTATTCTTACCGAACCTGTTCATATAATAAAAAAGTTTTTCCATTGCGGACACGAAAGCATTCAGGAGCCTCTCGTCCCCAGTGTTCTTCCCGCTGAAAGGTACGAGCCCGTTGTAATTTGTTGCCGATCCGTTGAACCCGCTGTCATTCATGATCCTGCCCAGCCTCAGGCGCTTCAGCGCATTTTCCCAGGAATGAACGCTTGCGTTGTCCGCAACCTTGTAGTCATGGTAGATGTTGAGATCATCGGCCCACTCGAGCCATTGGAGTGCGCCCTCGTAATCGATATCTTGGGACTCCATGAAGCAGGGATTGAGAATCAACTCGAAGACCGCCTTCCTTCCCAAATTGCTCTTCGCAAGGTTCAAAGCGGTTATGACCGCATTTGCAAAAACACTGTCGTCGCCGGCAGTTGTGTCGGAGAGGTTATACGGCACGAACGTTTCGTTTGACTCATGAAAGTCCAGTCCGAAATCCGCTCCCGGTTTTTTTGAGAATACCGACCTGATTATCGAGCGGTATTTTGAGATGTCGGGAGCGAGTATCGCAATGTCTGTAAGTTTGAGGTCTTTTTGATCAAGAAGATTATGGAGAATGCTGTTATAAACCGTCTCCACTTCCCTGTAGATGCCCGGCGTGCTTATTATCCTTATCGAGTCGTCGGCTGATTCAGCCCTGCCGTTGCCGTTAGTCAGTATGTTGCCCTGCAGCACGGCAAGCATTGTTTTATTTTTCATCTCATGATTTTCACAATCACCGGCAACGGGAATGAACCTCACTGCCGCCTGTTTCCTGACAGTCAGCTCCCTGAACACGTTGAGGCTCTCTGCCGCTGATTTGAACCACGTGCCGAAGTACCGATGTCCGCCGTCAACGGGTTCATTCTCCACGCCGCTAAAACCTGCATTGTTGAGGTAATCAAGGTAATAAATTTTAAAATTGCAAAACCGGGATAATTCCACAATCAGCTCATAATGGAACCTCGAAACCTGCGAAAAGCTGAAAATATAAACGGTTTTATCAATCGTTTTAACTCCCGGTTTTCCGAGCATCTTCCTCGAATAACGCGGCAGGCTTATGTATTCCTTGCCCGTCTTCTTTCTGAATTCATCCTGCACTTCATTCTCAAAAAAAATTTTGCCGTATATTACGCGCTGGATCTTTTCGATCCCGTTGTTGTCCCTGTATCCGGGATTCCTCCAGGCTTCGATCATCTCTCCCCTGTTGAATTCATATTCCCTGAAATAATATTCGAGCTTTTCCGCCAATTCCCAGATTCTTTTTACATAATGGTTATCACTTAAATTTCTCTCGTCACCATAGATGTATTTTTTTATACCGGCAAAATCGGCATCGTTGATGTTTTTCGAAATTATGGAAATTATGAGTAACTGCAAATAGATATGGTTGTCCTTGTGCCCGATGAAAATGTAATCATCGCAGCATTTTTCCTCATCAAACTGCTTTACAAGGCCGGTTAATCCTTCCTCAAGGTATTTATAGCCGACATTCATAATTATGCCGTTTTGCCTCGATGTATTGAACTGCATCCATTTTTTTACATTTGGGTTCGGTACAAAGACTTCCGGAGAATAAAACGGATCGGTAAAATCAGGGTCGCTCTTTAAATCGTCATTGAACCGGCCAAAAAGGCCTTCAATGCTGTTTGAATGATAAAAATCTATCGACATGGGGAGCATTATATTATTTTAAATCAATTTGTAAAACATTTTATTTAATCTGGACTTTTTCGCTATTTTGATGATAAATACTTACCGGAGGTTATTATGTATCTAGGTATTGATCCGTTGTATATAATTTTGACTGTGCCTGTCTTCATTTTTTCCATCTGGGCCCAGTTTAAAGTTAATTCAAGTTTTAAAAAGTATTCCAAAATAGCGACATACTCCGGCATAACAGGTGCCAGGGCGGCACAGATGATCCTCGAGAGAGAGGGGATAAAAGATGTAAAGGTGCAGCAAACAGGCGGCTGGCTCTCCGATCATTATTCACCTGTAAACAAAACCTTGAATCTGTCACAAAGCGTATACGGGTCCAACTCGATTGCATCCGTGGGTGTTGCGGCACATGAAGCGGGCCATGCGATCCAGCATTTCAAGGGAATGCTCATCATGAGAATGTGGATGGCAATGGCAAAGCCTGCGACTATTTTAAGCAACGCGAGCGTATTTCTTATAATAATAGGCTTTATATTCAGGTTTTTCCTTCTTGCCAAACTCGGATTTTTCTTTTTCCTCTTTGTTGTGATTTTCCAGATCATAACCTTGCCGCTCGAGTTTAATGCATCAAACAGGGCAAAAAAACTTTTGTTTGAATGCGGCATAGTCTCCAACGACGAAGTTGCCGGCGTTAACTCCGTTTTGGGAAGCGCCGCAATGACCTATGTCGCAGCAACAGCAGCGGCAGTGAGCCAGCTTTTGTATTTCGCCCTGATATTGTTCGGCGGCGGCAGAAGACGATAGGTTTTCAGATTTTAATATATTTCCCCTCAACCGCCTGCAGCACATCGAGTCTGCGGCGGTTAAATTGGGTCTTCAGTTCCCTTGCTTCCTTTAAAATTTTTAAAATATCCAGATCGCTGTGATCCGGATCGAAATGGAAAAGCACGAGCTTTTTTACCCTCCAGTCAAGCGCGAGGTTTACAGCCACAGTTGATGATGTGTGCCCCCAGTCAAATTTCGTAAAAAATTCGGAAAGGCTGTACTGGCTGTCAATTATCATTACATCGCTTGATTCGAACAACGCCTTGAAATACATGCCGGTTTCTTTTAAATTGTCCGGTGTGAATTCTGCATCGGTAATGTAACTTATTTTTTTAAAATTCTTCTTGAATATATACGCATAACATCCGCCCGGATGGTTTACCGGCACAGACTGGATCAGGAAACCGTTAAGCATCAGCGGATCATACTGATCGAGTTTCATAAAATAAATTTTACAGGGCAGCGAATCCAGTTTTACCGGAAAATGCGATTCATGATGCTGTCTCTCAAGGTTATCCTTTGCATCCTCAGCCGGAGAATAAAAAATTATCTTGTTCGTCGGATTATAGACCGGTTTGAAAAAAGGAATACCGCATATATGATCCCAATGAAAATGGGATAAAAATATATGTATTGTAAGGCCGTTTTTATTAATCAGTTTCTTGCCAAGCTCCCTCAAACCGGAACCGGCGTCAAGAATAATATGATGATCTTTATAATTCCTGTCTTCGTCATCAATTGCAATGCAGGAAGTATTGCCGCCGAATATATGCGACAGATCGAACGGAAGATTGTTGATAAAACCATCAATATCATTTTCATGGGAATTATTATAAAGGGTTAAAATTTTCTTTATTTTATGCCTGTATTCTTTTAAATTTATGGGCGTGGCAATGGAGCCCCTTACGCCATAAAAATAAACTTTCATTGCGGACCACATTATTATTAAAATTTGTTTTTATTATTTATGTTGTCGTTATAAATTACCGCAAACCAAAAGTCAACCTGAATTTATACAACTTCCTCAAATGGTGAATCTCATAACAGGCGGAATATTAAAAAAACATTCATGTTTTCACAAGGCAAAATCCCTGCTGAAAAGTTTTTTATTGTTAAAAATCTGGTGCCTTAATTTCAATAAGGTCCTGAACATCGGCTCTGTAATATTATTGCTTCTTCTGATGTCAATTGCGGCCTTTAACAGCGTCTTCGGCGGAATCGCTTCCTGTGCCAATATGCAGTTGGCCCGGGTAGAGATGAAATTTCTCACAATAGAAAGCATTTTTTCAAATCCCAATTTACCCGAAACATAATGTGCGGACTCGATTTTTGAATTAATTTTTTTAATTACCCCTTCTTCAACGGCTATCCTGTAAAGGTCGGTATCGGGATAAACAAACAAACCCGTTGTAATATGGGCCATGTCATACTTGTAAACATACTCATCGATAAAATCGAAGGTTTCCCTGATTGTTGTTTCATCTTCACCCGGCCCGCCAAGAATAAAAAACCACTCGGTCGGCAGATCATATTCCCTGATTATCTTTGCAGCGTTTACAAGATCATCAAGCAAAAAATTCTTTTTCAAATTCATGATCATGGAAGGACTTGCCGAATCCGGCGTACAATCAATCTGTTTAAAGCCTGCATTGATCATGAGCTCAACGAGCCTCCTGGAAACATTTCCGGGATTGATCCCCATTGCCCTGATGCGGATATCCAGTCTCCGCCTTACAATCTCCTCACAGATTGCCTCGGCCTGGCCCGGCGGGTCGTTGAATGTCGAGTCTACGAATTCAAAAGTTACCGGGCCCAGTCTTTTATAAGCCTCCTCGATTTCATCTGCTATATCTTTCGGATTGCGCAGCCTGTATGTCCTGCCTTCGA
>JBJKSS010000095.1:0-6813 GCA_046703745.1 Spirochaetota bacterium | reverse complement strand
ATTTGACAAAAAATCCGCCGATGAATTCCACGCAGAATTCGGGGGATGCCTGGTTAAAATATTCATAACCGGCATCGGGGACAGAGCCGCAAAATTTGAAATGCCCGGCGGCGATATTTTCATCAAGGCCGGCACTTGCGCTGTATTGGACGAAACCGCCGGACTTCTGACTTCCTTTGTGCCGCGGTCAGCCGGGTTTGAGGATCAAAGGATCGAGTTTGATTATGGCATCCTGCCGCAGAATGCATTCAGCAGCATAAAAAACATGATAAGGGATTACAGCCTGGCAACCTTGCGAGGACCGCTGGCAGACGGGAGGGAGAGGCAGGAGCTCCTGGGAAAAGGATTCACGTTAGCCGATATGGAAACATATCATATCGCCCTGAAGGCTGCGGGCCGGCCATTCATACCGCTGGTTGTCGGCACGGACCGGGGGGACACCGGTGCGGTGAAGCAATTTCATGAAAATGCGGCCAGGGCTTCCGACATATTGAATCTGGAAATTTCGAGGATAACAGAATCGATTGCCTGAGCCTTCAGGTTTTCGTTTCGTAAGATTTTATTATCCCGTTGACTTAACCGGGATCGGCACATTTTACGATGTCGGGATAAAACCTGTCGTTTTTAAGCAGCTCGGCTATGCTTTTTAAAACTGCAAGATGCTCCTCCGGGTTGTTTTCGACGCCGACCAGGAACATCACCAGATGCACGGGTTTGCCGTCGAGCGAATCGTATTCGATGCCGGTTTGTGATATGCCGAGTACCCCGGTTGTCCTGAGAATGCCGTACAGGCTGATGTGCGGTATTGCTATGTTCGGGGCTATGCCGGTTGTCACCCTGTTTTCCCTTTCCCACATCCTGTTTATTATGTCGTCCCTGTTTGCCGATTTGCCGTCTTTTATGAAAAAATCGGTGAGTTCTTCGAAAAGCTCTTTTTTGGTATTGCTAAGGAGCTTTATTTTGATGTTTTCGGGTTTGAATATTTCTGATATGAGCATGACCGGCCCCCGATTTTTAATGCTGTCGAAAGACAGTATATAACAAGTTGAATTTCGAGTCAAAATATTTATTATCATTTCCTGTTTAATTTTTTTTCTTTCACCTAAAGGGCTTTCACGGCAGGAAAAATAATCAGGGCTTTTTGTCCTTCTTTTTCACGCTGATCATTATGCTGACAGGCTTCAGGGATTCGAAATTTTCACACACGAGATTTATGGCGGACATGATGGGAACCGCCAGTATTACTCCGGCTATTCCCCAGAGGTAGCCCCACACGAGCAGTGATGTTATTATGACAATCGGGCTCAAATTTACGCCCCTGCTTAAAAACTTGGGCTCCACTATGTTTCCCATGACGGCCTGTATTCCGATCAGGATGGCAGCGAGGAACACGAGCATCAGAAGCGACTGGTATTGTATTATGCAGAGGATCAGTGGGAACATAAGAGCGATAAACGATCCGATATACGGTATAAAGTTGAAAAGGAACATTACTGCGCCCCACAGGAGTGCATATTTTATCCCGAATGCAAAACATGTTATAAAGCTTAAGAGCCCGGTTATGAAGCTGATTACCGACTTTGTGACGATATAGCTCTGGATCTTTTCCTTTATGCTCGTAATTATGTCATTAATCTTGGCTCCCCTTTCCTCGGGGAAAGCATTGATGATTTTTTCAGAAATGGTTTCCATGCCGGGTATTATGAAGACCAGGTACAGAATGTAGAGTCCGAAAGAAGTCAGGACATCAAGAGTTGCGCTCAACGGCTTTATTATATATTTTGTGAAATTTTCCAGGGAAAGGGCGTTTTTTACGAGGTTGATGACCGTGTCTGTCATTTTTTCCTTGTAGAAATATTTCTGGAATATTTCGGAATCCGAAACGCTTTTGATAAGGTCGGTTATGTTTTTTCTCATTTTTTCCGTGATGCCCGGCAGGTCGCCTATGAAGTTGGTGAATGATATGCTGATTATGGTAAAGATAATGCCGATTATCAGGATGAAAAAAGAATAAACTATAAGCGTGGAGAGCCAGCTGGGTATCCTTGTTTCATGCAGTTTGTGAATGAAAGGGTGTAGGAACATTGCCGTAAAAAAAGCAAAAATTATGGGTACGAGGAAACCCGAAAATACACTGGTCAGATACATGAATATGACAAATAAAAGTATAAACAGCAGAATGAATATTTTTTTTTGATAATCATAGTTTTTTTTCATTTAATATCCCCGTAAGCAGTAATTATGATTTGATATTTTCCAAACATTATCGTTGGTTTATCCCCTCTTAAAAAGCCAAAAATTCATGACCGGGCGGTCAATCTGGATACTCTAAGTATATTATTTTCACAGCCCTTTTGCCAATGGTTATTTATTAATATTTTTTTTATTCATGTTGACTTGAAATTGCCAATTAAATATAATCAAACGGTTATGAAAAAAGATATTCTGTTTATGTTTATAATGTTGATTATTCTTGCAAACCCGGCTTTTTCTGCGGATAAAAACAAGGATCCGTTCCTGCCGGCAATTAATAAAATTTACAGCGACTACGGTGTCAGAATTGTTTTGGATACCAAATTTATGGTGCCGAAATACTGGCTTATTTCCCCGATAAACGGCAGGCTCGCAAAACTGGATGCCAAATATTATACCGCTGCCCTGCAATCGATTGCCGCCGCCCTCAGGAGATATCCGAAAGCTTTTCTCAGAAAAAATCTTTGTTACATCGGTTTGTGTGGTGCAATAAATTTTTATGATATAGAGTACGGCGGTACGGCGGTTTACGAATATCACGGCATTATTCTTGCGGTCAGGGACTGGACAAAACCTGCCTGGATAGATGCCACCGTCAGCCACGAGCTTAACCATCTGCTTGTTTACTGGCACGATTTTCCCAAGGATAAATGGATGAAATGCAACAATGCCGGGTTTGTATACGGCAGCGGCGGCATTGAGGCGATCAGGGACGGTGAATCCGGCATGGAAAGAAAAGATTCTGTTTTCAGGGAAGGATTTGTCTGCGAATATGCAAAAAGTGATTTTATCGAGGATGTTGCGACAACCCTTGAATATGCGATGACAGACAGGACAGATTTTTATGCCAGGGCATTGAAGTATCCTGTGATAAAAATGAAATTTGAAATCCTGAAAAAATTTTATCACCGGCTGGATGCTTTTTTTGATGAAAAATACTGGTCGGGAAGTGATCAGATGAATGCCGGGAATAAAAAAAGGGCGGCTGATGCGGATAATGACGCCATGAGCAAAAGCAGTCAGAAAAAAGGCGATGAGATTGATAACGACGGTCTGCTTGATGAAGATGATAACCCGGGGGGTAATGATGACAATTCACTATTTTGAAATTTTATATTTGTGTAAAATAATTATATAATTGGTAATTTACTTGTATTTAAAAATGAAGGAAGATAAAATCATTTATAGGGATTATAATCTTTGCGTTGGGGAAATAAATTTATACTTTTTTTGCCGGACTTTTTAGTCAGTGCCGGCGGATGGGAATAAATAAAAGGAGTAACTTTTTATGAAAAAAAAAATCATAACTGCAATTTTGATACTCTTCGTACTGATCGGATGCGGACAGCCGCCGGAAGGCACGCCTGAAATCAATCTGTTGAAATTCATTTATGACCAGCTGACAAAGCTTGATGAGGTAAAGAATGACAGGGAAGGGCAGAAAAATTATTTCAAAAGCATGATGAATGACTTTAATGCATTGTTTGCAATCAAAGAAGGTTCGCAGCTGATAATTGACAGCAAGGAAGCGGTACCCAATGATTCGACATTTGCATACACGCTGAAAAACAACCGTATAATTGTAGCAAAGCCTCTTTATATAACGAGCGAAAACAAGGAGATGGTAATTTCATTCGACAGGGTTAACTGGTATTCGACGAAGAACGACATAAAAAACAACATTGAAGGGATCAGAAACGATTATTCATTCAACCCTGTCTATGACAACGGCTTGAACCTCTCGGTGAATTACGAGATGGCTTTCAGCCTGGGAGAAAACCCGAAAGAAGTCGATGTTGATCAAAACAAACCCATTATTGATTTGAAAAAAGGGATGATCTTCGGTGACCAGGACCAGAGCAAGGTAAATACTGATTTGAGGAAGGTTATACTTTTTGTCCCGGCCGGGACAGTGATATTCGGTTCCCTGAAGATGCAGGGCAATCTTGTGGAAAGCAATACTTCACCCGAGGGGAAAGTATCGATCAGGGCGTTAAAAGATATTTACATATATTTAAGCGGGATGAAGTTGTCCATGAGTTTTGACAAATCGAAATGGAACGTTTCCCTTTTATCCTTTGAAATTGATCCGGTGTTCAATATCAGGGCAGTTGCGGATAACAGGATTTTTTTCAACATAAACACAACCGCCATATACGATGAAAACAAAAAATCGCTCTCGGTTGTTAAGCTTCTCTTGAGGAATCTCTAGCGGGCTTACTTTATGTTTCTTTCCTTTTTTATCGTTTCATAGGCGCTTATTATCTGTTTCATTTTAAGCTCGTATTCCTTTTTTTCCCTGTCCGGCAGGTGGCTCGTGACGTCAGGGTGGTATTTTTTGCAAAGTGCATAGTACTGCCTTTTTATGTCTTCATTGGAATCATCCCTTGAAATTTCCATGATTTTGTAAGGATCGAGCCTCTGCATGCTGCCGGGATTAAAATTGTTGTAGCCGTTGTATCTGCTTTCGCTTCCGCTGCTGTAATTGCCGCTGAACAGTGCTTCAAACTCATAACCGGATACGCCGATGCCGGCTGCTATGTTTCTCAAAACGCCGATTTCCTGAGAATCAAACACTCCGTTAGCCTTTATGATCGTAAACAATATCGATATGATGTATATTTTCGACTGGTGGGCAATGGTATAATAAACGCCTTCGCACGCTTCCTGGATGTTGTACGGGGAATAATCCGCTTCAACAAGACGTTTGAATTCCTTCATGATGTGAGCCGCATATTCCCTGCCGAAAAGCTGGGCGGCAAGATTTTTGACTGTCAGCACCTTTGCCCTGGTTACTCCGCCGGCCCTTGTTATTTCCCCGGCAAATACAGGGAAAACCCTTCTGAATACGCTGTTTGCATCGTTTTCGTTGTTGAAAAACCAGTTGAAATCGTTATCCGAATAAAAATTTAATTTTACCCTTGAATCAAAGAATGCGCCGATTGCAAATCCCGCAATCATGCCTATCGGCCCGAACAGAATGCCTATAAGCAGCCCTATAATCTTGCCCATTTATTTCTCCATTAATTTATACATATAACACTCTAATAAATTTATCCCGAACTATCCATATTATTTCTGATTTTTTACATTTTCCGCTAGTGGTTGCCAATATTTACCTGGGCAGGGAAATGTAGAATGTGCTGCCTTCATTCACGGTTGATTCGAGCCGGATTTTACCCTGGTGCCTGTGAATGATTTTCTGCACGATTGCAAGGCCCAGCCCCTCGCCCTTTATGCTTTCATTGCGGTGTGACCTGAAGAAAATCTCGAATATTCTTTTTTGATGAATGGCTTCAATGCCCATGCCGTTGTCGCTGAAGCTGTATACGGATTCGTTTTCACTGGTATAACCGCTGACATGGATTACCCCTGGCCTGGAAGGGCTCAAGTATTTGACGGCATTGTCTATTATGTTTGTGAACGCCTGATTTAACTGGGTTTTGTCCCCCCTGCATTCCGGCAAATCATCGACCATGAAATTAATATTCTGCTTCTGTATCATATATTTCATGTTCTCGATTATATCGTTGACAAGCTCATTCATATCTATTGTTACTATTTCAAGGCTCGCCTTGTTTATCCTGGAATATTTCAGAAGGCCAGTCAGGAGTTGATCCATTTTAACCACGCTTGTATCTATATAACTGAAAAACAGTGATATTTCCCTGTCTATTATTTCATTGATTTTATCCATATCCGATATGCCGTTTTCCTGCGTGTCCCTGATTATTTTAACCAGCTCCTTGAGGCTCTTATCCAGTTCCCTTGTAAATCCCTGGATATTTATGAGCGGTGAGCGAAGGTCATGGGACGTAACATAAACGAGATTTTCGAGCTCCTTGTTTATATCCATCAGGGCCTCGTTAAGATTTTCCTTTTCTATCTGGTCGTTCTTGTTGCCGGTTATGTCATGTATGATACCGTCATACGCGGTCAGCCTGCCGTTCGAATCATAAAACGGCACTTTGGAATTTTTAATCCACCTGATTGAGCCGTTTTTATGAATGATCCGGTGCTCTATCGGCTGTACATTTTCTCCCTGTAAAAGTCTTTTTATCTGTTCCTGGACAATGTCAAGATCATCCGGATGAACCATCTGTATCCATAAATATTCATTATTGCTGAATTCTTCGGGCGTATATCCTGTTATGGCAATACATGCCGGCCCGTGCTCTGTTTTAATCGTTTTGTCATTCGAGACCTTTACCCTGTAGATGTAGTCGGTTATTGAGCTGGTTATGGTTTTATAGCGTTCCTCGCTCTCCTTGAGTTCTTTCAGGACAAACTTGACATCGGTAATATCGGTAACTATGCCTAGCAGGGCCTTTTCTCCCCTGTAATTTATCATCTTGGTTGTAACAAAAGTTTCGATTTTTTTGCCGTCTTTCGAAAGGCATGTATATTCCGTGGTAGGGATGGCCTCTCCTTCATTCCTGAGTTTGAGATTTTTCTTTATGAGCCCGGCAGAATCTTCCGTGAATAATTTAAGATAATTGAAATCCGCCGAATACATTTCCTCTTTTTTGTATCCCAGTAGTTCTTCACTTTTTTAATTTA
>JBJKSS010000094.1:0-13323 GCA_046703745.1 Spirochaetota bacterium | reverse complement strand
CTATGATGCTGAGCCTTTCCCAGTATTCCTTGCGTTCATTTATGAATTTTTCAGATTTAGTACTCATCGTTGTGCCTCATGTAAACGGTTTTCAGATAATCGAGAGGATCGACATAATCATCGGGATCGCCTATTTTAACCCTTATTGTTCTGGCCATATTATCAACAAGCACCTTTCTTTTTCCCGGCGGGAAACTCTCAACGGAGTTTAAAAATTTTCTCAATACATACAGATCATCTTCAGAAAGTTTCCTGATAATTTTTCTGGATTTTTCTTCCGTATCCGGGGTCCAGTTTTTGATTATTGAAAAATCCGGGATTTTTTTCTGAAGCTTGTCTTCCTTTATTACAATGGTACCTGCTATAAGATCGCCTATCCTTCTGTATTCCCTGTTGGCCATTATCGATATCAGTGCCCCAAGATAAAACGTTACATCCTGGTCAAAGATTCTCACAAAATTACGAAGAACCACTGCCGTTAAATCCAGGTACCTGCCGTCATGATTTATCACCCTTAATCCCAGAATCATCTTGCCGGGAGTCTTGCCGTTAAAAAGCATTTCAAAGAAAAAATAGTAAAACCACCTCAGTAAAAAAATAATGACAAACCAGAAAAACCAGGTCAGGGCCTCGTGAAGTTTATAATCTATTACCTTGCCGAGAAAATTGAAAAAATCCAGGTAATCCAGAAAAATTGCAAGGCCGTAAATAACCGCTATGAAAAGAATAAAATCCATCATGAATGAAGCAGCCCTCAAAACAGGTGTTGCGATTTTATACTGCACCCTGATTTTATCGGCAGTTTCAATTATGACATATTCCTTTTTGAGGCTTCCATGATGTTTTTTTTCTTTCCGTTTCATATTTATTTATAACATTTTTAGGCATTTGAGCAATAATTTTTGAGGGACAGAGGTTTTTTAATTTTATATATTCCCTAAAAGAAAGCTCTTGGGGGACAGAGCTTGTTGATAATATTCCATTAGACTTATAATAACAGGTTCCCGGGGAGGGACAGTGCTTAAATTATTTTTAAAAAGCATTGTCCCTATTATCCCTTTGGGGGACAGAGCCTGATTGTGGTTTTTTAGACTCTGTCCCCCGGATATTTTTCATTTAATAAAAATCAATATATTTTTTTTAAAAAAATTTTCTATTTTTGTAAACGAAAACGGAGTTTTGGTAGTTTAATTATATATAAAATATACAAGGAATCAAAAATGAGAAAACCCCGAAAATTAGAAAAAGGTGCAAAATATCATGTCAGAGCTAAAATCAACAGGGGAGAATTCGTATTCAAGCCGGTTGAAATTAAAATTCTATTCATGTACATCCTTAAAAGGTCGAAGAAAAAATATAAATTTTCTTTAAACAACTTTGTTATCTTGAACAACTGCATAGAATTCATAATTCAGCCGCTCGAAGAGGAATCTTTATCAAGGATAATGCAATGGATTTTATCAGTGTTTGCCATGCATTTCAATGCTATTTATGAATTAAACGGCCACGTATGGCAGGATCGCTTTTGGAGTAGGATAATCAATAATATCGGCGAGTTTATGGCAATCTTCAATAGTATTTCAGAAAATCCTGTTATTATGAAAATCGTAGAAAAAGCAGATGAATATAAATTCGGAGGGTTATATTATCTTTTAAAGGGAATATTTGATATTATTGACAAACCAACTGAAGGGGCAGACCTGGTAAAATCAGCAGGATAATCCGTCTACTTTTTTTTGCTGCAATATTTTTGCAGAATGAAGGGCAGCGCAAGGTAGAAAGTCAGATACGCGACAATGATTCCGCCGAGGATGGATGAACCCATTGAGAATATCGAATAATTGCTGCTAACACTCAAAGTACCAAAACCGGCTATTGTTGTCAGGGCGCAGATGAATATCGAACGGATCGTCAATTTAATATTATCCTCACTGTATCCCTGCCTGTATGCCGAGGTCATGAAAATGCCGTAATCGACTCCGATCCCCATTATGAGAATACAGGAAACGACGTGCATGATGTTAAATTTTCCCATGGTCAACACTGCAACACCCAGGGCCGCCAATAAACCCGCTATACCCGGCAAAACAGAGGTGAATGCAAAGACAGCGTCCCTGTATGCAATCAATAATATAAGTATAACGATTATAATGGAAAGTATCAAAAGGGAGAGTGCGTCTTTTTCAAATTTTACAAGGGAATCCCTTCCGTCCTTCATTATATCCATGGTAAAAAAATCAATCCCCTGTGCTGTAAGAATCTTCGAAATGCTCTCGCTTTTTTTTCTGTCTGGTATCTGTATCATCAGATAAGTTTTATCATTTTTTGTAATAATCATTTTAAGAACTTCATTTTTTATATAGTTTGGAACATTTTTAATATTGAAACTTTCTATATTTTGTATGGTTTCAAGCCAGTTATCGAATGCATCGGAAGAAAAATCTGAATTTTTCAATTTGTCAGTGAATATTTTCCTGTTGAAATTCCTTTTCACAAAATTTTTGCGCATTTCAATAACATCTTTGGGTGGAATGAAAATTGCGGGTGTAAGGAAATTCAAATCTGCCGATTGCTTTCTTACTAACTGTAATGCCTTCAAACTCTTATCAAGTGCTTCATCCCGGGTCTGTCCCTCGAAAACAAGAAAAATATTGTCGGTTGATTCATCAAAACTCGATTTTATCAGGCCAAGACGTCTATTTAATTCCTTGTGATTCATATCAAGCTTGTAAATATTGTCCTCGAATTTTAAAAAGGGGACAGACCCGAAAAACAAAGCCATCACAATGACCCATACCACGAATCCCTTGACACCGAGCAAAGGAAAATCAATCTTCCTCAAATCAGATTCGAAACTTCCGGGAGGGACAAGTCTCTGCAGGACGAAATAGGAAAATACGAAAGAAAACCCCACCGAAAGTATTCCGAACACTGCAATTTCGATGAGTGACATAATGCTGGAAAAAAGCAAAAACACAAAACAGGCAATCGTTGTTAAAAAACCCAATATAAGTGAAAAACCTATGTCCCTGCGGATTTCCCCCAAAGTGGGATAACGGTTAAGCCTGGCAAGATAATTTATAGTATAATCTATTGAAATCCCCGTGGTTGTGCCGCCGAAAGCAAGAGCAATACCGCCGAATTGATTCTTGAAAATTGCAATGAACACGAACGTTACGGCAAACCCGAGGAGAATGGGAATGAAGCTGTAAAACGAGAGCATTATTCTCCTGAAGAAAAAATGAAATATCAATATGACAAGCACGATTGAAAGGATGAAGATTATGTTCACGTCCCTGATTATCGTTGTAAAACTCTCGTTAAAATAAAGGTGCGAGCCGTACAAAAAACTCCTGAAGCCATTTTCTCTTGATGCTTGAACTATCTTTTTATCAAGGGTTAAAATTTTTTTCATATTGTTATAATCATCCGGCTTTATCCCGGAGTTCAATATCTTTATGAATGCCTTGCCGCTGGCAGATAATACCCCTCCCCTGTAAGGAGTGTATTTCCCGCTGGCATTCCGATTCGCAAGTCTGAGTACCTCTGTCCCCATCATCAGGGGATCCATGAAGAATGAACTGTCGGGGTTATAAAAAACCATGCTGTTCAAAAAATCCGATTTCTGCCTGAGCCTTTTGGTAATCTCTCCTGCTGTAAAAGGGTTGCCATTTGTTTCATAAGGGTACAGAATCAGTGAATACCTGCTTGTATAAGCAAGCAGGCTGTTTATATCATCAATTGAAGGTATTGAGTTTGTAAATTCAATTTTTGAATCAGCAACGAGACCGTCAATCTTATCTATGGCATCTTCAAGTCTGTCCCTGTTGTTAACTTCAATATAGATTATAACCTTTTCTGCAACAGGTGACAGTTCGACAAGAGAAAGCGCCCTGTCGAGCTTTTTGCTATATGGCAGGAGCGATTTTATCGAAGGGTCGATGCTTATAAACCTTGATGAAATGAATATTGCGGCGGCTCCGGCTGCCGAGAGCATCAATGCGATAACGAATCTTTTACTGAAAATATTTTTCACCGGGCGCCGTTCCAGTTACTGTATTTTTGAATGTATAGGCAAGGCTCGAATCATTGGCAAAGTTTATTTCTATTTTTTCAACTCTGTCCCCTTTGGCAATAACCGAGATCGATTTGATGCGTTCATCGGACTTTGGAACCAGGCTGTAAAGCATTCTCCCGTCCTGCCGCTTTGCAGAAATATCGAACCTTGAGTTGATTGACTCATCCGAATCGAACAGGAACATCACGTCACCGCCTGATTTGGGATCTATCTCAACGGGCTGCGCATCCTCTTTTTGAAAGGTCATCTTCCTGCCGTTTTTCCTTACAACTATCCTGACAGGGGAATTCTGCCTGAATATGAATTTGTCCTGGCCCTCCATTGCAATGTAACCAGATCCGGTTACGGGTTTCTTCAGATATTTTGAAGTCCGGACAAAATCGAACTCCGTGTATAACATGGCATTTTTAGGTTTGGGCAATACAGCCGGAAAACTTATTGCGCAAATATTAAAAATCACTGCAAGCATCGTCAATTTTTTAAAAAGCATTTGCACCCTCAAGGTTTTACTAAAAAACCAATATATAATTAGAATAAAAATTATGCAACAGGTTATTTGATATTTGTATAAAAATTTATGGCAGAGTTCATTTTTTTAAAAAAACAGTTGAAATTTATCTGGAATTAATACTAACATTAGAATTATGTTAATTTCAAAAAGTTTTTTACAGGAGGTTTATCATGGATCTATTCAAATTTGCCCTTCAGATCGAGAAGGACAGCGAAGATTACTACAGGGAATTATGGGGACAGAGCAATGTGCCTGTGATCAAAAAAATCCTGGAATTGCTGATGAATGAAGAAATAAAGCATTATAACATCATAATGAAGATCAGCGAAACAAGATCGCCTGTTTTAATGCCCAAAACCAGTATTTTGAATGACGCCAGGGATGCATTCGATACCATAAAAGGCGACATTAACATCAATCCCGATGAAGATTTTGCCTCGCTTCTTGAAAAAGCAAAGGAACTTGAGGAAGAATCCAAAATGTTTTACAGGAAGGAATCCGAAGATACCGATTTCGGCGAATACAGGGACCTTTTGATCCAGCTTTCAAAGGAAGAGGAGAAGCATTATTTCCTGCTTGACAATCTCCAGGAATTCTTAAGAATGCCCAAGGAATGGGTTGAAAACGGGGAATTCAACCACCTGCATGATGAATTCTGATATTTGAATGCAATATTCTTACCTTTTGTCTTAATATTTTGTTAATTTTGTGTTATAGTTATTCTTTACCGGGGAGGGGACAAAAAAGTTAAAAATTGATTATTATTGTTGACTTTTTTTACCAGTCCTTTTATTAATACAATTGAATTTCTTTTAAAGGAATAAATCAAAGATGTTTTTGAAAAAGCTTGAAATAAATGGATTTAAATCATTCGCAAATCATTCCGAAATATCGTTTGTAAAGGGCATTTCCGCCATTGTGGGCCCGAACGGCTGCGGAAAATCCAATATTGTTGATTCAATAATGTGGGTTATCGGCGAACAAAAAACCAAAATGCTCAGGGCATCCAATATGGTGGATGTCATCTTCAAAGGTACCGAGGACCGCAAGGGCCTGGGCCGTGCCGAGGTAAAACTCGCACTTATAAACGACAAGAACATTGTTCCCACGGATTTTGACGAAGTTGAAATTTCACGAGTAATTTATGCTGACGGCGAGAATGAATACTATATAAACAAAAAAAGGGTCAGGCTCAAGGACATCCAGGAGCTTTTTTTTGACACAGGTGTAGGCAAGCCCGCATACTCGATAATGGCCCAGGGAAAGATCGATATGATCCTGTCCAACAAACCGGAAGACAGAAGATTCCTCATAGAGGAAGCCGCGGGAATAACGAAATACAAGGTAAAACGCTACGAATCAATGGCAAGGCTCGCCCAGACCAATGATAATATCTTGAGAATCAAGGACATTATCGAAGAAGTCAAGACCCAATATGACCACATGAAGGTTCAGGCCGAGAAAGCCGTCAAATACAAGGAACTGCATGAAAAGGAAATAAACCTCGAAATCGAAATAAACATAAACAGGGTCAAAAAACAGAAAAAATCCGAGGAAGACCTCGTCACAAAATATGAACAGGCATCGAAAGAGCTGAATGAAATCAAATCAAAACTGGACAACCTTGAAACCGGCGTCAACGAGCAGCTTAAAAATTTGACGGATTATGAAAACAAAAAAATCGAAAACCAGAGGGAAATTTTCAGGATACAAAGTGACATAAAAATACTGAATTCCAAAAAGGAAATACTCAAGGAACAGCTTGAAGAATACGAACTGAACATCTCGAACGACTCAAAGAGAATCGGCAACCTCGAGAATTCGATAAAAGAACTGGATGAAGAATTCAAAAAAATCGATATAATAAAAAATGAACTCGATGACAACATTGAAAAATTAACCAAAGACAATGAATTTTACATAGGAAACATACGTAATATAGAAGAAGATATAAAAAATTCCAACATAGAGATAGAGCGGCTCAAGGAAGAAATCAGCAAGAGTCAGAACGAACTCGACGAAAAACGGAAGGAACACAAGGATGTCTCGGAAAAGCTCATCGTAAAAATCGACCAGTCCCTCAACATATTCGATGTCAATGCCAAGGAAATTCTCAATTTCAAGAATGCACTGAATGAAAATGTAAGCTATATTCTCGAGCATCTGCCGCAAAAAAGCGCTTTTATCCAGGACATAATCAAGGGCGGCCATATTTCAAAGGATTCAAATGAACTTATCTGCATACTGACCAAGCTTTATGATGAATTGAAGGTAATCGAGGATAAGGTTGTTTTAACCGATCAGAATATCAAGGGTTACATAAGAACAACAGAAATTTTTCTCAATGATATTTTCGGGCCGGAAGGGATTCTCCAGCACAAGAGAAAGATCGAGCATGCAATCGATGAGCTTACCGAGAAGATAAAAACCGACACCGACAATATAGAAAACCTCAGGCAGGAAATAGTCAGGAAGCGTGACAAGAAAGAGGAATTCAACAGGATCCTCCATGAACTGAACATAAACCTCACGACCCTCAAGGAAAAAAAGAATTCCATTGACAATGATATCAAAAGGCTTCTGTCAATGAAGGCCCACCACGAGGCAAACAGGGACGAGCTCACCCAGAAAATAGAATTTTCTAACAGGAAAATAAATGAAATCAAAAACGAACTTAAATCCATTGATGACAGGATCAACAGCGACAACGCAAAAAAACAGGAACTTGAAAATATGCTTGTCGATATCGACAAAAAAATAAAGGATGAGAATACGAACCTTTCGACCCAGCAGCAGGATATCAAGGAAATAAGTACGAAATGGATGAACAAAAAAAACCAGGTAGAAAGCATCAACATCAAGCTTACCGAAGCAAAAATCACCATAACCAACATATATGACAATTTTTATGAAAATTATTCAATTAATCTTGAGGAGCATGAGAACAACGAAGAGTTTAAAACCGAAAGGGACTACGATGTAATAAAGAATGAACTGAACGAAGTCAAGACCAAGAAACATTCGCTGGGAAGCGTAAACCTCATGGCAATCGAAGAATCAAAATCCCTCGAGGACAGATACAAGCTTCTTAACGAACTGCTGGACGATCTTGAAACTGCACGCAAAGATATTGAAAAAATGATGGAAAAAATAAACAAAACTTCCGAGGAAATGTTCATCAATACATTCAACGACATCAAGGCGAATTTCCACAAACTGTTTAAAAAACTGTTTGACGGCGGCAATGCGGATATTACCCTTACCAATCCCGAAAATCTCCTTGAAACCGGCATTGAGATTATAGCACATCCGCCGGGACAGAAAACACAGAGCATAACCCTTCTTTCAGGCGGTCAGAGAACAATGACCGCAATTGCGCTTATGTTTGCCACATTCATGGTAAGACCCTCGACTTTCTGTCTGCTCGACGAGATAGATGCAGCGCTTGATGAAAACAATATAGACCAGTTTATCAGGCTGATAACCGAGATGAAGGAATCAAGCCAGTTTATAATGATCACCCACAACAAGAAAACCATTTCTGCTGCGGACGTGATGTACGGCGTTACCCAGGAAGAAAAAGGAATATCAAAAATTGTTTCCACAAAAATTACTGAAAAGACTGAGTGAAATATTCTCAAGAGACAGCATAGAATTCCTCGTAACAAACCATTTCACCGAGATTGTTATAACCATAGTGTCGCTTGGCGCATTCGTGATCCTTATAATAATAACGCTGTTTGCACTTTCGCCGCACCACAGCATTCCGCAGAAGGAAAACATATCAAAAGAAAGTGCGGTAATAAAGGAAAACACCGAGGAAAATGCTGTTATCCGCGAACTCCTGCTTTCGCCTGACGACATGATAATCCCTTCAATCAGGGCCTTTGAGGTAAATCCGGAATTTGTGGATTTTCTTCCGAGAAAAAAATTCGAACTGCCCGATATTAAAATCGTTGTAAACAATTTCAATGTAATCCTTAATAATTCCATTGATGAAACATTGAAATTCAATTTTGAAAAAAGAAAAAAGGGGCATTGATCCCGGCATGCTGTGCATAACCGGGATTAATCCGGCGAAAGCAATGATTCCCCCGGCTTAATACAGCAGATAAATAACAGCAATTATTTGGGTGGGTGTAATTAAAAATTTGGGTAAAATCTTATAAAAGCTGTAATCTTACCATCATTTATTACATTTGTTTGTTGCTTAACATGGGTTGCTTCGCCGGGCACCTATTTGCAACAAATGAATTTGTTGATTTAAAAATTTTGCTGTATTTTGGCGAACAGGTGCTCGGTAAGTTATGCAATATACGGGTTGTTCAACGTTTTTATTAACCTATACCGGTTAAGTTTAACGCAAAGTAGTTCCAGTTTGCCATAATCGTCCCGACCTGTCCATCGCAACGAACCTTTATGGGTGTAAGCTGTCTCCAGTTTTTTAATAGAGCAAAACAGATGTACGAAATTACCTAAATTAAAATCCGGGTAATTAAAATAATCCTTTCTATTTATTAGGTGCTGACCCAAATTTTAAAATTACATCCATTATTTTATCGTAATAATTAATTTATTGAATTATTTCTGCAATTAATCTACAATTGTTGTATAAAATATCCTTGTAACAAACCGGGGGAATAAATATGGCTTTTAAAGATGATTATGAATTCGACCTGTTGATCAATGAGGCTGAGTCTCTCGTCATATCGGAGCTGGAAAAACAGCTTTCTGAAGAGGAAAACTCCGGGATATGTAAATGCCAGGAATGCGTGCTCGACATGGCAACCCTTGCATTGAACAATATCAAGCCCAAATACAGATCAAGCTTCACAGGCCTGGTTTATTCCCAGCAGTACCATGTAGGTAACCAGCGGGAAGAAATTGTAGACGCCGTTAAAAAAGCGGTCAAAAAGGTCAGCAAAAACCCTTCGCATGAAGTGAGCAATAAATAATTTCTTTGAAGCTCCTGACCCTTGCCAGCTTTTTCTTAATTTTGCTAATACAATTGTATTAATATTTCTCCAATAAATATTTCCTGATTTCTTCTTTATTGAGTTTTCTGTATTGAGATGCTTCAAATTTCTTGTAATTTGGTGAAACAAAAACAGGTTTTTCCTTTTTCAAGCTGCCATCCTTATTCATCCCCAAAAATTCCTGCAAACCGTGTTCATGCTTAAATATTTAAAAAAACATCCGCCCGTTTTTTTCAAGTTCATAAATCCCACAAACCGATTTGTTTATGACCTCAGCCGACCTCAAATAATACTTCGCAATTTCTGCGGTTTTAAACGGGAATGCTGCCCGGTACCTTCCAGCATCATCGATCTCGGCGCATATGCACCGCCCGCATGAGGAACAAATATACTGCCTGTGATTTGTCAGGCAGTGTCCGGGTTTGATCATAGGCGTGACCCTTGGATTGCCGCTGTAGCATTCTTTGCAAATTTCCATTTTAATTCCTTAATATTTGAAGCTGCCGCTACAATTGTATTAATAAAGCAGTTTCATTTCAATATTTGTTACTGTTTCTTATCCACAGGTATGCATATGTCTACAAGGTGCTTCTTCCGGGGATACTTGTCGGAATCATTTTTCTTGATCTCAAACGAATACCCTCCAGAAGGATGGTACCCGTTCTGGAAAATCCAGTTGAACATGTAAGTCCATGCCTTGCCGAATTCATTCGATCCCAATTCAAACCTGCACATTGCATATTTTCCAGCGGGTATTTCCATTTTGCCGATTTCGCCGGAAACTTCGGTATTTCCCGGAACCGTAATGCAGGCACTCACCCTTAATTTGTCTTCATCCGTTATATCGGGACAATCATGGTAGATTGTAAGAGATTTTGTTTCCGGGAAATTAAGCAGTGAACGCGCTCCTGCCCATTTGAAAAGCCTGGTGAAAAGATTTTCAAACAGTCTGGCGTTGCTTTTATACGGTCCCGTGTGCCTCACGTATGCAACCGTCATTACCGGAAGCTCCCTGATTTCGACATTTTGCGCTTCGATGAAGGATGCTTCTTCATTCATTTTCTCTTTCATTTTGTATCTCCCTGTTATATTGAATGTACCATCAATATAACAGGAGACAATCATTTTTTCTTTATCAAAATTGCTATCCGTTTTATCCATATTGCCATTTTCTTTGCTTGAATTGCTTTTTTCATTTCTGAACTCTGAAGGGGATTTTTTGAAATAGTCCCTGAATGATCTGGAAAAACTTGCAGGATTCCCAAAACCGCAATCCAGACCGATTTCTGTAATTGATTTTTTCGGATTGTTAACAAGCAGAGATGCTGATCTTTCCAGCCTAACTCTCTGAATAAACCGGAACAGCCTTTCGCCGGTGATGGAATAAAATATCCTGTGAAAGTGGAATTTCGAAAAATTTGCAACCAGGGACAATTCGTCAAGGGACAGTTCTTCACCGATATTTTGTTCGATGTAGTCGATTACCCTGTTTATCCTTGAGACATATTCTTCCCGCAATAGCTGATTCATTCGCACCCCCGGATCATTCCACAGAGAGTATCATCTCGTCGTCCGTTCCTTCAAAGCCGAATTTTTCATATAGCCCTCTTCCATCTTCGGTTGCATGGAGACATATCTTTTTTACTCCAACCTCCTTCGCCTCATCGAGTATTCTGGCGAACAAGTGCCTTGCTATCCCCATTCGCCTGTGCGAAGGAAGCGTATACATGTTCATTATGTAGGCAATCCTGCCCGTCCGGTTTTTGTATGAAGGCGGCGTCGTGTAAAAGCAGAGCCCGCTTGTCCCGACGATTTTTTTTTCATCAACTGCGAGCCATGCGATGAATTGCCCGTTGTTCATGTTTTTACAGAAATAATCGTGAAGTGATTCGCCTAAAACCTTGTCGTGAATTATATCGGCATGATTTTTCTGCGCTTCCTTGAGGAATTCGATCCTCAACCCGACAATTGTATTAATATCGCCGGAGTCAGCCTTTCTGAATTCTATCATTTGTTTCTCCCGGATAAAAAAAGGAATTTACCATTTTTCAAACCGGTGTCAATGGAAAATTTTATTAATACAATTGTATTGTGTTGAATAACTCAAAACCGGCGGAATGGCTCGATGTGGTTTAATTTATCCAGTAATCCCTCGGCATTTTGAATGAATCCCTGCTTTTTCTGAAAACCTCTTTCTTGAGGCTCGAGACTATGTCGAAATAAACGTCGAGTTTGCCGATAGAGCCGAGCGTGTCGGCCTTGAAGAGCCGCAACAGGTCCAATCCCAGCTCGTTGTTGAAAAGCTCTTCCTTGGAGTCTTCCCTTATCCTGAAGAAATATGAATTAATCATGTGATACTCGACGAGATATGCCACATCTCTGATGAATTTTTCTCCGTAGCCAAGCGGCCTCAAAAGCTCCCTCACTTTTTTCGCACCAAGCCGGGAATGCTCCTTGTAGCCCTTGTTGTAATTCTCAAGCGACTTGCCGTAATCATGAAGCAGGAGTCCGTAGCTTAGTTTCAGCGAAGGGTTCTTTAGGAATTTGAAACAGTAAAGCGTGTGCTCGTAAACATCGCCTTCGGGGTGAAGCAGCCTGTCCTGTCTCACGCCTTTCAGATCATTCAAAAATGGGAAGAAATATTCAAGCAGGGCCGAATTTTTCAAAACCATCAATGCATAATAAGGATGCCTTGAAGTTAGTACCGCTTCCAGCATATAGAGGAATGACTTTTTGTCTGCATAACGGTCTACGGCGTGTTTTTCCACAGCACCGGATGAAAAGATTTTGATTTTTTTCTCTCCGGCAGCAATCGCCATGTCTATTATTTCTTCGGTCGAAAGCGTAGAATAATCATCCCATTTTACAGTGTCCCGTTTTATATTTCTGAAAAAAAGGCCGTCAATCGTGTAAAACCTGTTTTTGGCCGGTGAATAAAAAAAATTGAAGAGCGGGCTGTCGTTCATTATCCGGTTTATTTTTACGAGGTAATCCATGTCATTGCATGAACTGCCGAAATCATGTATCATAAAATTGATTATTGTTCCTTCATCGGCAACACAATATGCATCGATGCCGAGGTCACCTGAAAATTTCAAATCGGAAGTGATCTGGCCTATTACGGCTATATTGATATCCGTAAGGATGTTGTATATTTTTAAGGGATGATTCCTGTATTTCAATATGGCTGTCGAGCCGTAAAAAAACAGCCTTCCCTCGCCGCTTAGAAGCTCTACAATTGTATTAATATTTTTATTCATCTTTTTTATATTATTATTTTTTCCGGGTAAAAATCAAAATTTATACATTTATTTTATATTTAATCCAGATTGAATTGCGGGGAGTTTCCACTACTCAATAAAAAAAGTCCAAAAGGTCGCGCCTCTTGGACAATTTAAGCAATTAATAGTATCATTGGAGGGTAATTTGAACTATTGCTTAATTATAATATCGGAAAACCGCTATGTGGTCTTTAGCATTTTTTTCAAACATTTTTCATAAAAATCCGACAGGTCTATTATGGACTTGTGAAGGAGCCTTGTCTTGATCCAGGCCGATGATTTTTCATCATCACTGTATTCTATGTTTTCCATTATTGAAAGAAGAATGTCCTGGGCCGATGATGAAATTATCTGCGAAACATGATGGATGTCCTCGTCCCTGAATATCCTGCTTTCAAGATTGTCTATGATTTTTGCCTTTTCTGGATTTATCTGCCCATTTTCCGGGATAAGGCTCACTATTTTTTTACAACTTTC
>JBJKSS010000093.1:0-7137 GCA_046703745.1 Spirochaetota bacterium | reverse complement strand
ATAATCAAAGAAGCCAAACTTTGTATAACTGCTTAGAATAAAATATAATTCTCATCATGAAAAAAGTCAAGAATATTATTATTTATCAATTATAAATTTGAATTGCCGGATTTCATTTTTTTCATGAGAAGTTCAAGCGACTGTTTCGCGTCGATTTCCTTTTCAAGGTTGAGCTCCTCGATTAATTCTGCGGGAAGCTCGTCTATGAAGCCCGAGCGGGATTTGGGAATAGCCTCGTTGAATTTCATCCGCATCTTCGGGTATGACAGAAACAGCTTTTCCCTGGCCCTGGTTATGGCCACATAAAACAGCCTTCTCTCTTCTTCAATGTTGCCGGTTTCGCTGACCGTCTTGTGGTGTGGGATCAGCCCTTCCTCGGCTCCGATCACGAACACCGCCCTGAATTCCAGGCCCTTTGCAGAATGAATGCTCATCATGTTCACAGCATTGTCGTTATCATGATCCTCATCCTTGTTGGAAAGGCTTATTTTCTGGAGATAGTCATATACGCTCGGCTCAAAGTTGTCAGGATTGTTTTCATACCTCGAAATCGACTGGATCAACTGGTTTATATTACTCAGCCGTATCTCGACTTTTCTGGACTCCTTGAGTTCGGTGATTAATTTGCTCCTGTAGTCGATATCCTGGACAAGGATTTTCACCGCATTTGCAATGTTTTTGGGAATGAATATTTTTTCCCTGTATTTCTCAATGAGCTTGTAAAAATCATCGAGATACGGCGTTGTCTTCTTGCCGAGCGTGTCCAATGAGATAAAATCCCTGATTGTGGAATAAAGCCCGGAATTGGTTGCTTTAGCATGATTCATGAGTTCCAGCAGGGTTGTGTTGCCTATGCCGCGTTTGGGGTTGTTGATTATCCTTACAAGTGAAATTTCATCATCTGTATTTGCAATAAACCTCATGTAGCTTAATATATCCCTGATCTCTGCCCTTTCAAAAAAATTCATGCTGCCTATCATTTTGTAGGGAACATTGTCTTCCCTGAACAATTCTTCAAATGGCCTGGACTGGGAATTCATCCTGAAGAGTATGCCTATGTCCCTGTATTCATAGCCGGATCTTCTAAGCTTGCGTATCAGGCTCAGGACAAACTCCGCCTCGGACTCCTCGTCATCTGCGGCATAGAGTTTTATCATATCCCCGTTGTCACCGTTGGTCCACAGACTCTTGGTTTTCCTGTTGGAATTATTTTTAATGAGGGAATTTGCCGCATTGAGAATATTGGCAGTGGAGCGGTAATTCTGCTCGAGCCTTATTTCCAGAACCGGATGAAAATCGGTCTCAAAAAGAAGGATATTCTCCGGGTTTGCCCCCCGCCATGAATAAATTGACTGGTCGTCATCCCCGACTACCGTTAGATTTTTATGTTTTATTGCCAAAAGCTTGATGAATTCATACTGCATGACAGAAGTATCCTGGTACTCGTCCACAAGGACATACTGCCATTTTTTCTGGTACTTTTCCAAAACCTCCGGGTGATTTCTTAATATCACGATCGGAAGCCTGATGAGGTCGTCAAAATCCACTGCATTGTGAATTTTTAGATACTCTTCATAACGCTTGTAGATGGTTTCCAAAGCGGCATCCTCGATACTGATCTTCATGTTCATCTTGATGTCGCTGATTTTGTAAATCAGGATGTCGGGGTTGAATTTATCCTCAGGCAGCTTCATCTCGGTAATTATGTCCTTGAGGATTTTCTTGCAGTCCGTATCATCATATATGGAGAATTTTTCCCTGTACCCGAGGAGGCCTATCGTTTCCTTCAAAATCCTTACTCCCAGCGAATGGAAGGTTGTCACAAGAACCTTGAGTTTTTTCATTTTCAAAAGGGCGCTTGCCCTTTCCCTCATCTCGGCTGCCGCCTTGTTGGTAAATGTTACCGCAAGAATTTTCTCGGGGTTCACGCCGTTTGCAATGAGGTTGGCAATCTTATAGGTAATGACCCTTGTCTTGCCGGAGCCCGCCCCTGCAAGGATGAGGAACGCACCGTCCGTTTTTGAAACGGCTTCATACTGCTTGTTGTTGAGAAGATTTTCAAGATTGTACATAAATTGATTGTTTCCCCGGTTTTAAAAGAAAAATATACCGATACCGGTTATTTCATCGGGATCGGTATAAATATTAAATTTTATTTGATTATCTTGTTCAAGGGATATTCAACGATCCCCGAAGCTCCTGCTTTTTTGAGCTGCGGAATGATGTCCCTGACGGTTTTTTCTTCTACAATTGTATTTAATGCGACAAAATTCTCGTCGGTGAGTGAACTTATCGTCGGTTTTTTCAGAGCCGGCAAAATTGAAAGAACTTTCTCGAGATTATTCTTCTCCACATTTAAAAGAAGCCCCACCTTGTCGTCCGCTTCAAGTACGGCCTGGAGTAAAAGGTTTATGTTTTCAATCTTGGATTTTTTCCATTCATTCTCATAAGCCTTCCTGTTTGCTATCAACTGTGTCGTAGAAGTCATAACCTCATCGATTATTACAAGATTGTTTGCTCTCAAACTTGAGCCGGTTTCGGTAATCTCGACTATTGCATCAACCAGGTTTGGGCATTTGACCTCTGTTGCGCCCCAGCTGAATTCAACATGAGCATTGACGCCGTTTTTCTTAAGATAACGCTTCGTCATCTCCACAGCTTCTGTTGCAATCTTTTTGTCCTCAAGATCCTTGACGGATTTGATATTGGAAGTTTCATGCACAGCCAGCACCCATCTTACAGGAGTTTTGCTGGCCTTTGCATAAACAAGCTCGGATACGGTAACAACATCCGCATCGTTTTCTGCGACCCAGTCCTTGCCGGTGAGCCCTGCATCGAGGATACCCTCCTCGACATACCTTGCCATTTCCTGGGCACGTATCAGCATGAGTGACAGCTCATCATCATCGACCCACGGGTAGTATGATCTCGATGACACCGATATTTTATAGCCGGCCTTGGCAAACATTTCCACTGTAGAATCCTGGAGGCTCCCTTTCGGTATGCCGAATTTCAATATATTCTTTTCAGCCATTATATTTTCCTTGTAAATTAAATTTTATTAAACCGCAAAACACAAATAATTCTGGCGGGAAAAATTCCGGCAATGATACGGATTTGCGCATTGGGGGTTTAATCCGCTTTATTTTTTATACACTTCCTTCGGATCGAATTTTTTGATTTCGCCGTTGTATTCCCAGTCATCATTTACCAGATGTTTGTAGAAGCAGCTCTCATATCCGTCGTGGCATGCCGCACCCAGCCCCTTCTGGTTAACCTTGTAGATGATCGTATCGTTATCGCAGTCGGTCAGTATGTCGACGACTTCCTGGTAATTGCCCGACTCCTCACCCTTGCACCATATCTTGTTCCTCGACCTTGACCAATAGGTTGCCTTTTTTGTTTTCAGTGTATATTCAAAGGCTTCCCTGTTGACATAGGCAAGCATAAGCACCTTGCCTGTCTGTGCATCCTGTGCGATTGCCGGGATCAAACCGTTTGATTTTTCAAAATCAATAAACATAAATATAATTCCTTTCCCTAAAGTTAAATAAATTTGCTATTTATATAATTCAACGGTGTTTGTGTCAAGTGGATTTTTCAAATTAATGCGGTGGCGATTAAATAATCAGGATACATGGAAAATCCCGGTCATCATTTTTTGAGAGAATACAGCTGTTTCCTTGTCGCCGCTTGCAATTTTAATGCTGGCGTTTATATTTTTTATAATTTCATTTTCCTTGAAAAATTTGTTGTTTTTTTCAACCTCAGTATATTTAATGCCCGGCTTCTCCAGATACTTTATGAATTTATCAAGTATCTGGACCGGAAATATATAAATCTGATTTTCATTTTTATATATCCTGAAAAAAAGTGAAAATGTCTGGAAAATGCACTCTATCCGGTAATTGATTTTTGAAAGATATTTTTCGTACTCATCATCCACCTCCCTGTCAAACTCCAGAAGGTTAAAATAAAGGGTTTTTGTCAGTTTTATGATATTGTTTTCATTGTCATATTCGGTGTCGGGATCAACTCTTTCAAATTTTTTGTATAAAACTTCCCTCAGTATAACGGCCTTGTCGAAATGAAGATTTTTATTATGAAAAAAAAGCATATGAAATTCTGTATTTTTTTCTGTTTTGACCAGTTTTTCGGCATCGTTGATATTCATATCCCCGGCCTGATAAAATATTACAAAGGTGTTTGTCTTATCCATAATATATGCCAAAAATCAATGCTTGGAATTTACGTATTTCTCTATAGCAGCATCATCAAGATATTTCTTTTCAATGGCTATATAACCGAACAGTTTATCCGGTTCCCTTTTTTGAATTTCAAGAATTTCATCCCTCTGTTCAGGGGTCAGGGCTCCGATCCTGACCAGGAATTCACCGATCTTTTCCTCTCCCATAATGACCTCATGATAATAAAATTTTCTAAAACAAAACTTTTGATTTCTTTTAATAGTGATGCCGTTTTATGTTATATTTAAATTATATAAATTTTCAGATCAAAGTCAAAATTTATGTTAAGTATTGATATAAATAATTAAATTTACATTTTATATCCGGCGGTTTCATGTTTTTATTACGGGGGTTGTCCAAAGAGTCAGGAATTGCAATAATTTAGTGTTTTTTATACTAAACATGGAAACAAGGGGTTGCAACCCCTTGTTTTGCCGGTCTTTTTAGCCCGGCATCAATTCTTGTTGTTACCGGCGTGTCCCTGATTAATAGGTGCCAAATGCTTTACTTTTTGGATTATTTATGCTAATGGTTTAATTCATTTTTTCCCGAGGATGTTATTTGAAAGTAAAAACTTTGCTGGTCATAAGGTATACGATACTTCAAATCGTGTTCATCTTTATCACACTTCCATTCATGATACTTCCGACAAGATATATCATCAAATTTTTATATCCTGTTTTTTCTTGGCTGTTCAAACTTGCACCTAAAATCAGGGTTGATAACTTATCCAGACATCCTCTTGAAATCGGGGAGCCGGTCATTTATGCAAGCAATCACAAATGTTTTGCAGATTTCAGCCTGATCACGACCTTTTTAAGGGAGCCCTTTGCCATAATGGTAAAGGAAGAAATGACCAGAATACCGGTTTTTAATCTTATTGCAAGAAAAATGAAATTAATACCGGTACTGAGGGGCAACCATTTGTCACAGTTCAAGGCGGTTGAAAAGGCAAAAAAAGTACTTATCAAGGATAAATTTTCCATAATAATGTTTCCCGAGGGCATTTATGTCAATAACAAACCCGTGGGCCATATCAAGTCAGGTATAGCAAAAATAGCCAAAGAGGCAAATGCCAGGGTAATCCCGATTGCAATATACGGCATTAATAATTCTTTTATAGACGAAAAAAAGCTTGTGTGGAAGAATGCATATATAAAAGCAGGGAAACGCCTTGATTATAATGATTTCAGGGACAAGGACCGATTTACAAGGCAAATTGAAAAAAGCATTACGATTTTATATCACGAAATTGAAAGAGAAATCAAACGATCACACGGGAAATTGCTTGATCCGGCTTAATTTACCGCTTTAATGAAAACAAACAATTAATAAAAAACTTAGCATTATCTTATAAAAAAATTATAAATTAATTATTAACAAAATCTGCTTGAAAAATTATTTAAAATATTGTTAAATTAATAAAGGAATTATATTCGTTTGATTAATTAATAAACCGGCAGTCTATTTCGTCGGTTTATATTTTTTATCGAGCCTGATAAATTGAGGTTATTATGAAAAAGATTGTTTCCGTCATACTGGGCGGCGGCCAGGGCACCAGATTATTTCCATTGACCAAACAAAGATCAAAGCCGGCGGTGCCCATAGGCGGAAAATACAGGTTGATAGATATTCCCATAACCAACTGTTTAAGGTCGAATATCAATAAAATATTCATATTGACCCAGTTTAACTCCGAGTCATTAAACAGGCATATTTACCAGACATACCGGTTTGACACTTTTCATAACGGTTTTGTGAATATCCTGGCCGCCGAACAAACCACCGACAGCAAGGATTGGTTTCAGGGAACAGCCGATGCCGTAAGAAAAAATCTGATCCATATATTTGATAACCCAATCATAAAATACATACTGGTATTGAGCGGAGACCAGATATATAAAATGGATTTCAATAAGCTTATAGATTTTCACAAGGAAAACGGCAATGATCTTACGATAAGCGTCATTCCTGCAAATAGGGAGGATGCAAAAAATTTCGGGATAATGAAGGTTGAAAACAGCATAATCACCGATTTTATAGAAAAGCCAAAGGAAGATCACCTGTTAAACCAGTTTAACAGCAAAAACGAAATTTTGAATAATTTTAAAAACATAGACCCGGAAAAGGAATATCTTGGATCAATGGGTATCTACCTTTTCAATACCGAAACATTATATGAAGTATTGAAGAATTCCTTCAGGGATTTCGGCAAGGAAGTAATACCCCATACCATTAAAACGAAAAAGGTAGGAGCATACTTTTACAATGATTACTGGGAAGATGTCGGAACGATCAAGTCTTTTTTAAAGGCAAATCTTGATTTTACCATGCCGGTCCCGAAATTCAATCTCTACGTTGACAGGCTGTATACCAATGCAAGGTATCTTCCTCCTTCAAAAGTTGTAAACTGCAATATAAGCGAGGCCCTTCTCGGAGAAGGAAGTATAATTCAGAATGCCACTATAAAGCACAGCATTATAGGCATTAGAAGCGTAATCAGGAACGATGTCATAATTGAAGATTCACTCATAATGGGTGCAGACTATTATGAAACCGAAATAGACAAAAAGGAAAATAACGGTAAAAATAAAATCGACATAGGAATAGGCGACAATACCATAATCAGGAATACAATCGTCGACAAAAATTCACGCATAGGCAAAAATTGCAGAATACTAAATGCAGAAGACATCAAGAATTACGACGGTGCAAATTATTATATAAGGGACGGCATAATAATAATACCCAAGGGTGCCGTAATCGAAGATAACACCGTTATATGACGATTTTTAGAATCTCAGGTCGTCAAAAAGGTTATGCCTGGGTTTTACAGACAGATCGGTTACTGAAAGCAGGTAATCATAGAATGTACTGTGCTCAACCCTCG
>JBJKSS010000092.1:0-6837 GCA_046703745.1 Spirochaetota bacterium | reverse complement strand
CACCCATGCAACCTTCTCGTGGCCTTTTAAATATTCCGCTGTTTTCAGGGCATTTTCCGAGTGCCTTGACATCCTCACATGAAGCGACTCTGTCCCCTGTATGAATATCCATGCATTGTCAGGCGAGATGCATCCTCCGAGATTTCTCAAGGGGACAGTCCGAAGCCTCAATGCGAATGCAACCGGCGCGAGCGCCTCGGGCAGATCGTAGGCCCACTTAAGCCCGTGATAATTGGGATCCGGCTCCGTGAAGAGACTGAATTTTTCATCCTTCCAGTCGAATTTTCCTGCATCGGTTACAATACCCCCTATCGCCGATCCGTGTCCTCCAATCCATTTGGTAAGCGAATTGATCACAATGTCTGCACCATAATCGATCGACCTCAAAAGATACGGCGTGGTAAAAGTAGCATCAACAACCAGCGGCAGTTTGTGCTTTTGTGCAATTTTTGCAACAGCCTCGATATCCGTGAAGTCAAGCCCCGGGTTTCCGATTGTTTCTATAAATATCAGCCTTGTCTTTTCATTGACCGCTTTTTCAAAATTTGACGGATCGGCGGGGTTTACGAATTTCGTTTTGATACCGAAGTTGGGGAGTATTGCATCAAACATCGTTTATGTTCCGCCGTAAAGGTTGTTAGCCGAAACTATTTCATCGCCTTCTTTTGCAATTGTGATGATGGTATAAAAATTTGCATTTGTGCCCGAAGCAAGTGCCACGGAAGCTGCACCGCCTTCAAGTGCAGCGATGCGCTGCTCCAGTACGTCATGCGTGGGGTTCATGAGTCTGGTATAAATATTGCCAAGCTCCTTCAGGGCGAAGAGGTTCGCACCATGCTCTATGCTTTTGAATATATATGAAGTCGTCCTGTAAACCGGCACGCCGCGTGAGAGTGTCGCCGGGTCCGGCGCCTGTCCTGCATGAAGCGTAAGCGTGTCAAACCCGAATTTTCTTTCATTATTGTCCATTATGATTCTCCTTTGATTAATCTTGTTGTTTTTACAGACTTAAATTCCAGCGCCATCAGAAAAAACTTCCTCGATTTTCCGGAGTGTTTTTTTCTCATCTCCGCCTTCGATTGTGAGCTTGATCGTGCTGCCTTTTACCGCTTCAAGCAGCATCATCTGTATTACGGAACAACCGTCTGCCCTGCTGTTTTCGCAATTGGCGCATTCTAGAAAAATTTTCGACCCGTTTTTTCTTGAAATATCACATATCTTCCCGGCCACCCTCATGTGAAGGCCGTGAGGTATGTTTATCCTGATGGTTTTTTTTATCATTGTTGCCTTCACGACTCCTCGAAGAGCCATGTGCTCAAATAGCGTTCTCCCGTATCGGGAAGCACAACAACTATTAGTTTACCTTTGTTCTCCGGTCTTTTTGCGGTCTCGATTGCGGCCCACAGGGCAGCACCTGATGAAATGCCGGCAAGTATGCCCTCTTCCTTTGCGAGTTTTCTTGCAGCATCACCGGCATCTTCATCCTTCACCCTGATTACCTCGTCTACAGCCCTGCTGTTGTAAATCTGTGGAATGAACCCTGCTCCTATTCCCTGAATTTTGTGGGATGAAGGCTCTCCGCCCGATAATACAGGTGACTTGTCCGGTTCAACAGCGATCGTGTGAATGTTTTTTCTCGACTTGATAACTTCGGACACACCTGTGATCGTTCCGCCTGTACCGACACCTGCAACGAGGATGTCGATCTTTCCTTCGGTGTCGTTCCATATCTCTTCGGCGGTGGTTTTCCTGTGAATCTCGACATTGGCCGGGTTGTTAAACTGCTGAGGCATGAATGAATCGGGATGTTCTTTCAATAATTCTTCTGCCTTTTCAATTGCCCCCTTCATTCCCTTTGCGCCTTCGGTCAGGACAAGCTCTGCTCCGAAAATTTTCAAGAGCTTGCGCCGCTCGATGCTCATAGTATCGGGCATAGTCAAGATCAGCCTGTAGCCCTTGACAGCGGCAATATAAGCCAGGCCGATGCCCGTATTGCCGCTCGTCGGCTCGATGATGACTGTGCTTTTTTTTAAGACACCGCGCTTTTCCGCATCGTCGATCATGGCGAATGCGATCCTGTCCTTCACGCTTGACAGGGGGTTGAATGATTCAAGTTTTACAAGAATTTCGGCATTTAATCCTTTTGCAAGCCTGTTTAATCTTACAAGAGGGGTTTTGCCTATTAATTCTGTGATGTTATTTGCAACTTTCATGCATTCCTCCTTAATTACTACTATACCAATAGTAATGGTAGTAATTATACAACTTTTTTATTCGTTGTCAACAAATTATTATTTATTTTATTAATTATATGAGCTAATATGCGATTTATCGATAAAATTTGATAATTTGTTACTTTACTTTTTGATTTTTTATCCTCATTATATAGAAAAGAGGCAGAATATGAAAATTTCCGTAAGGTCTATTTACGGATTGAGGTTTATGCTCGCATTGGCACAAAACATCAATCTCGGGCCCGTACAATTGTCGTATATTTCGAAAACCAAAAAGATTTCCGAAAAATATTTGAGTCAGATAGTGATTCCCTTAAGGCATTCAAACCTCATAACATCCACAAGAGGGGCGAAGGGCGGATACATTTTGTCGAGGGCGCCCGAGAAGATCACGGTGCGCGAGATTGTGGAATGCCTCGAGGGCGACCTCAACATCGTCGAGCTGTCCGAACACAAAAACGAGGATTATTCCATATCGGTCGTGTGGCAGGAACTTAACGGCAGCATTTATGAAACCCTGGGGAAATACACCCTGCTTGATCTTGTCAACGTGGAACTGAAGAAAAAAAACGGCCTCAATTATTCCATTTAAAATTCATGCGAGGAAAAAGCCATTGATGTATTCGACACATGAGTGGTGTACCTTGTGCAGTTTTAAAAGCCCGGTTTAAATTATGCATTTTTATCAGAAATTATTTGACTTATGGGCAAATCGGGGTTAATATTCATCCAACAAAAAGTAAAAGGAGAAGCATATGAAAAAAATTTTTACCGCTTTGGCAAAATATAACGCCAATGCCAACATGGAAATGCTTGACACAATAGAGTACCTCGATAAAAGCAAGATCATGAATGAAACAAAGGCATTTTATCCCTCAATCTACGCCGCACTGACCCATATTTTTTTCTCGGATTTAAATTGGCTAAAGAGATACAGGAACGCATTCGACGAAAACAGGCTGCTTCATGAAGCCGGACTCGTTTCAATGGATGACAAAAAGCTGAAGGAAGAGATGGAAAGCGATTATAAAAAGCTGTTCGCCTACAGGAAAGAGGCCGACGAAATCATCGAAAAATTCATCGAGCCTCTGGATGAAAAAACCCTGGCATCTTATATAAAATACAGGAACTATAAAGGTGATGAGATTGAAAAGGAGCTGTGGAAAACCATTCTCCACATGTTCAACCATCAGACCCACCACCGGGGGCAGGTTTCCATCCTCCTCGACATGCAGGGCATCGAGAATGACTATTCTGGCCTCTTGACAAAAAATTAAATAAAAAATTTTTATAATTTAATTTCTTGCAACAGTCATAAATTATTCCTATAATGAATATAGAATGTTTTTAATTGAGTACAAAAGTACTGCCTTCTAAAATTACATTTCTTTTTTTATGATTTGATCTTTATTCAGGAGTATATTTATGTGGCTTAAAGGCAATGCAACCGATTGGCAGACCCGTATCAGGTTATGGGCCGCCATAGCAATGGCAACTTATGCAATCTTTTATACGATTTATTATGCCCTGGGGCTGATTTCGATCGAGGGAATGGAAGTCTTCCAGGATATCGTGATGTTCGTCTGGCCGTTATTCTGGCTCATCCCCGTTGCAATACTTACCCACGTTTCGCTCGGCCTCTGGAAATTATTCAAGCGTAATACCCTTAAAATGCCCCTGTGGGAAAGAGCCCAGATATTGCTCGGCATCAGCATACCTTTTTTCCTCCTGCCGCATATAATATATACATACGGACTGTTCCTGTTTTTCGGGGTAAGGGCCGATTATGTAAATGATCTTTTGAGGACTTATCCGCATTTTGCATGGCAGTATACGGCAATGCTCCTCGCTGTCTGGATACATGCACAGATTGGGGTGCACGGAGTTTTGAGAATGAGGCAATGGTATCCAAAAATACAGACCTGGATCATAGTGATTTTCTCCCTGATGCCAGTTATCGGGATTACCGGATATTTCAAGGCAGGGATGAACATTAATTCCCTTCTTAAGAATCCCGAATGGGTCAGGGAGGAGAATGAAGCCATAATCATGCCGACGAACGCACAAATGGATCTTATGAGAAATCTTTCATACACTGTATACGGTCTCTTTCCTTTAATTTACATAACGGTTCTTTCGGCAAGAGGCGTGAGATTATCAATCAAGAATAAAAACCGAAGCATCAGGGTCAACTATGCAAACGGAAAAACCATAACCGTTTTCCCCAAAACAACACTGCTGGAGGCAAGCAGGATCGGCAACATCCCCCATGCATCGATATGCGGCGGCAGGGGACGCTGCACCACATGCAGGGTAAAAGTCGATCAGGGAATGGAAAACCTCTCACCTGTCGGAGAAAGAGAAGCAAAGGCCCTCAAGCGGATCGGTGCCGAGAAACACATAAGACTGGCATGCCAGACCGAATGCAAAAAAAATGCGGTAAGTATTACCCTGCTTCTGCCGCCGGATGTTAAATCCATCAAGGCGAGAAAGGAAAACGAATTCACCGTTGGATCGGAAGTCAATCTTGTCGTTATGTTCACCGATCTTCGCGGTTTTACAAGACTCTCCGAGGAAAAATTTCCTTATGATGTTGTGTTCATTCTAAACCGGTATTTCAACTACATGGGTGAGGTTATTGAGAATAACGGCGGGATAATCGACAAATTTCTGGGGGACGGCATATTGTCATTTTTTGGCTTCAAGACCGATCCCAAAACTGCATGTAAACAGGCCCTTACAGCGGCAAAACAGATGGCCCGGAAACTCATTGAGATAAACGAACAGCTGAAGAACGCAATTGGCGAACCTCTTGAAATCGGGCTTGGTATTCATTACGGCGGGGTCATATTGGGTGAGATGGGTTACAAGGACAAGACTTCAATGACAATAATCGGGGACACCGTAAATACCGCAAGCCGGCTCCAGGCCCTCAACAAACAGGCCGGAAGCCAGTTGATTTTTTCAAGCGTTGTCGCCCAAAAATCGGGCATTGATTTTTCCAATATCAAAAAATACCAGGTCAACATCAGGGGCAAGAAAGAGGCTCTCTCCATTTATGCGGTCAGGGATATTGCAAGGGAAATTGGCAATATATGATCCCGATAAGCAGGGAAAACCAAATTTGTAAAAAAATAAATTTTTCATTTTCAACAATTATTATTGTTAATCGGCGTCTTTTGTATATAATTTAACCAAACGATAACTATTCAAGGGAGGAACCCGATGATACCCCAGAGATCGGATAAAAAATGGGAACTTCTTGTTACCGGCAAGATAAAACACAATTTTAAATGTGTGCCGGCAGGTTTGATGCTGTCAAGGGTAAAACGTGAAATTCAAAAGGATAATTCTGCTGAAAATATCAGCAAGTATATCGATGAAGCCCTTCTTTTTTTCCAGAGGTATGAAACCATACTTCAGGATGACATAAAAGCCATTTTTTAACCAGGAGAAACAATTATGCTGATATCTGTAAATCAAGCAAAGCAACTGATAGAATCAAATAAAATTCTCTTCCTTGCAGGAGACGAAAACGCTCTGTCAGGTCTTCCGAAAGGAAGATGGATAGGGGGCACGATCCCCTATTTTATGAGCGAAGACGGCGGCATTTCGACAAAGGATAAAATTTTTGCCACCGAAGTCCCGGACTATATCAGGGATGTCAGTATAAAATTTTACGACGAAAAAGATCTTGAAAGTATAACCGGGGATGCACCGGACAACGGGTTTTCTTTTATAATCATCCCTGCAACAAGCAAGGCACACATTTCGTATGCCCAGAACGCGCCCAACTATGAGAATATTTTCATGAAACCGATTATAGGCTGGATATCAGGCAGTCACCTGGATGATCTGGGAAAGGTCAGTGCAAAAGTCTTCAATGGAACGACCGGTGAAAAATCCGACAACAAGGCGATTGTCATGCACCTGCCCCTGCCGTCAAACAAATTGGCGGTTATAGGGATCATTAATATTTTCAGACAGGGCAAGGGAGATGCCATTCAATTCGAGGAAGAAGGGTTCAGCATAAGGGATTGTCTGATTAATGGGAATAAAACAAATTTTGCAGAATACCTGTTATCCAATAAAATCGACACAAAACTTCCGATGGTTGCAAATTACTGCGGTGCAATGGTCAATGTCAGCTTCCAAAGTATCAATGAAAAAGAAAAAACCGTGGCCCTTTATGCACCGGTTTTCAGAAATGTTGAATACAAAATTGCACTTCCTGTTACGGACTATATCAAGGAATTCATGAAATTCATGCCGGATGAAAAAATTACACCGGTTTTTTCATGCAACTGTATTTTGAATTACCTTTATTCCGAGCTGGAAGGCAAAAAAACGGGCGGGATCACGGGGCCGATAACTTTTGGAGAAATAGCCTACCAACTGCTTAATCAAACGCTTACGTACCTTGACATCAAGGATGTATGACTGGGTAGGCAGACTCAATTAAATCCTGGGTATGGCTCGTATCCGTCCAATTAACTCATCTTGATTTCCGGAATAAAAAACTGGCATAGTTAACAAAAAAATCAAGGAGTTAACTATGAGCTTAAATCAAAAAAGCCTTAAAAGGCAGGATTATTGGCAGGGT
>JBJKSS010000091.1:0-7726 GCA_046703745.1 Spirochaetota bacterium | reverse complement strand
CCGGTATCCAGTCGCAATGTTCGACCCAGGAAAATGCCTTTTCTCTGATTTCTCTGTCAATCCTCAAGGCATGAAGTATTTTTGCCCAGAACCATTCCGAGGAATAAACTCCTCCGATATATTGGGTGTAATCGATATCTTTCCATGCTTTTGCGGCCCTGTTTATTTCTTCCGCTTCATTTACGGCAGTATGATCCTTCCATAGAATGAACATCGCATTTGGATTCTCCTCGAAACCTTTTGTCAGTGCGAGGGGAATGCAGTTTGCATCAACTGCAACTGGTGTGGATCCGGTTGTGTCAACCGATATGGCCCGTATTTTATTTGCCGTGCCTGAAGGTGCATCGGCGATTGTTTTTTTTATGCTTATCTCCAATCCTTCGATATAATCGAGCGGATGCTGACGGAACCGGTTTTTTGCTGGATCGCAGTATTTACCTGTGCTCCATCTTTCATAAAAATGTACTGCATTTGAAATCTCCGTGCCGTCGGAAGCGTCAACAATTACAGAACGCACCGAATCCGTACCGAAATCAACGCCGATTACATAGTTTATCTCAGTCATTATTATTCGACTCCTTTAAATCAATAAAATCTATTCTATGTAATATTTGATATTTTCCTTTGTGACTATATCAATGGGCATTATATTTTTTTTATTCACTTTTTCCTTCAATACTGTCGAGCGGTAGAGTGTATAAATGCCCTGGTAGCCCTGGTGCTCGGGTTTCTGGCTTATCAAAAAATCTATTATGCCTTCCTTCAAATAAACTATGTTTTTATCAATCAAATCGTAGCCTATAAGGCAGATTTTCCTTTTCATGGATGATTTAAGGTGTTTTGCAATGTAATGGGTTGAAGCGTTTGTCACGAATATTCCGTTCAAATCGTTGTTTTCCCTGATTATCCTGTCCGTGATGCGGTTGAATTCGTTAATATCGTCACTGTTGAAAATATCATACATTTTTATTTTATATTCAGCGTAATCCCCGAAATAGGAATTGAATCCCTTGGCACGTTCATTGATATGATAATCATTCGGAATGACCCTAACCACACAGACAGTACCTTTTTTCTGTATAAGCATCCGCATCAGTTTTGCCGACAGCACCCCGCTCTGGAACGGATCCTGTCCGATATATGAGATATGATTTACATCCGGAATAATCGAATCCACGAATGACAATGGAATGTTTTTAGGCAAATCATTCTCAATGAGATATTTTGAAAGATCGGAGAGTATTGGCGAGAGCAGTAAACCGTCAACATCGGATTTGAGCATGCTTTTCCAGGCATTTCTGAATGATTTTTCATCATGCCTGTCGAAAAAAAAGTATTTGACGTTTACATTATAAATCGATAATTCTTTCTGGGCGTTTTCTATGCCTTTAACGAGTATCGACCAGTACTTGCCGTCCTGGTTTTTGTTGGGCGTCATTACTCCGAATACATATAATCTGGATGAAGAGAGGTTGCTTGCAAAAATGTTAGGTTTGTAACCGTGCGCCTTGATTATTTTTTTTATTTTTGTTTCCGTCTCTTTTGAGACCCTGCCCCTGCCGTGGATGACCCTGTCCACCGTTCCTATCGAAACGCCTGCCATTTTTGCTATTTTCTTTAAAGTCATAGCCCCAAACCTTGCTGATATTGCGTTAACGTACACGCATTATAAATTTGTTTTTGATCAAATGTCAAGCAGAAAATTGTAAAAAAAGCGAATTTTCATGCAATGCCGGATTTTGATCCCGATCCCGATTATTCCATCGGGATCGGGATTTGGCGGTTCATTTTATAATAGTTAGCTAATAATATTGTGACTGATTTCATCCCTCACTACCCGGCGTCTGTATTTGTATTTCGAATAGCCGAGGAGGAATGTGGAATAAACCTTGTGATCCTTCGGTATACCGAGAGATTTTTTTATCCTTGCGTTTGAGTTGATACCGTGAACGATAAAGCCGTTTATACAGGTTCCAAGTCCCATTATTTCTGCATGAAAAACTCCTCCTGTCGTGCTGGCAATGTTGCAGTCCATGTCCGGTGTGGAAGCGCTTTTCGGTGCATGGAATATGAAGAGGCAGGGCGCGTCATAAGAGAGAATGTTCTTACCGTCCCAATATTCCTTCAAGCGTCTGGAATAACGGGATAATTTCAATGCCCTTTTAAGACCTATTATAAGGAATAAAAAAGGATAGAAGAAATAGTTAAGAAAAACCTTTGACATGAATGTGAAATGTCTCATGATATTATCGGAAAGCTTTTTGATGCTTTCCCTTGACGAGAGCACCGTTATATGGATTTTTTGTGAATTTGTGCCGGTGGGGGAATATTTCAATAGATCGATAATTTTTTTTATAACGTTTTCCGGTACTTCTTTTTCCTTGAAATTCCTGATTGTTCTTCTCGAATATATGAGGTTGTTGAAATCTCTTTCCTTTATATTGATGTCCGTAAAATTTTCGGTAAGTTTGTCATCATAAGTAATCGCAGATTTCGGGCAGATGGCAATACAGTGGCCGCATCCGAAACAGGTTTCCTGATTTATAGTGTGTTCTTCAAGATTGATCGAACCTGTAATGCAGGATTCGACGCAAATTCCGCAGTTGATGCATTTATTTTTGTTGATTTTTAATAATTCGCTGTTCATTTTATATCCTTAATTAATTCAAATTTATCTGCAAGGTCAAATTTTATCTAATCTGCATACAAGCTTTTCTATCAAGTCTGCCGCTTCGGATTCACCGCCGAATTTTTTCAGTTTTTCGCTTATCCTTCCTGCGTTCTCCCTGTATGATCTGTCTGACAACACTAGCCGGATTTTATTTTTCAATTCAATGTTATCAATTACCCGTTTTTTACCAGAGGCGTTGATTTTTGGCAATAAAAATTCTACAGCACCCAGTGCGGCAATACGGCGTGCATTGCTCTCACGCTCCGAATAGGTCGGTATTACAACTGCAGGTGTGCCGGCGTATAGCCCCGTCTGTGATGAACCGTATCCGCCGTGATGGATCATGAGATCACATTTTTTTGCCATTGCCAGGCCCGGAACAAGGGGGGTGTGCAGGAAATTCGAAGGCAGCGGAAGCATCTCTTTCGGCAAGGGATGATGACCGGTTGACAGGATAACATGGACATTCATGTTTTTTAATGCCTCGATACATGCCCGGAGGATCAAGAGACCGTCAAACGGGCTGGATTGTCCCCTGATATACTGCAAATTTCCCGGATATAGCCATATAACGGGCCGGTCTTTTTGCAAACCAGTTACCCATTCCGGTAATTTGTCATTTTGATTATGCAGCAGTAACTTGCCTATATAATTGACTTTTACATTTTCAGGAAGGGGGTCGGTCTCCGGTGTCCCAAGTACAAGCGTTAAATCGCCGATTGACAATTGTCCTACAGAATTAATTGCCGGCAGATTGTTTTTTTTAAATATTTCATTTATTGCCGGTAACGGTGAAGGCAAATTTGCAGGAAGTTCTTTCCACCAAATAAATCCCCTGCTTTCCGGGTGCAAATCGGCTTGTATAACGGATATCAGGGGGACCTTGGTTATCCTGGCGGCAATGCTTACAAAAGGGTTCCAGAAATTCACCACAGCATCCGGTTTGTGTTTTATTATCATGTTCAGGAAAGATTCGACAATTGTGCGGGTGTACTTTTCATTGCCCATTCCCAACAGGTACATGAAATGGTCAATGTTCCAGATTTCCGAAGTGCCGTATTTTTCAAAATGTTTCATGAACCAGGGTAATATGCCCAAATCGCGTTTTATGTGTCCTGATACAAGTAAGTGGAGTAAATTTTTAAAACTGGTATCTCCGGTGAGTATCAAATATACCGGACAGGCCGGGGGATGATTCCTGAAGCCGGCATTGCAAATGACTTTACACGGCGCCTTGCCTGAAGTACAAAATGTTATTTGGTGCCCTCTGTCCCTCAGTTCACGGGCAATGGGTATGGATTGGGCAAGCAGCCCCAGGTCATTTGAAGGTTGTGCTGTAAAAAGGAATTTACTCATTATTAAACCCTTTAAAGTGTATCAGGCTGCTTTGTAGATTATTTTTCCATATTTCAATATGCTTTCGGAGAAATCCGCTTCTGTTGTTCTTTCAGCAAATTGGTTTATTTTGTCATCAATTGAAGGATACATTTATATAAATCTCCTGTTTTGGTGAATATTTCTTTTATAAATAATATTAATAATATAATCAAGAATAATTTAAAATCAAGATAATACTTGTTGACTTTAATTTTTGTAAAATTTAAAAAATGTCAACGACAAAAGTCGCATTATCCGGGCAAATTCAGATATACAATTTTGAATTAATATGATAAAAGTATGACCAAATAAAAACAAAACCAAGAAAACAAGAAAGAGGATTCAATATGAAATTTGGCAATTTTGACGACACGAATAAAGAGTACGTTATCAATACTCCACGAACTCCGTATCCATGGATAAATTACCTGGGGAATCAGGATTTCTTTTCATTGATTTCAAACACTGCCGGCGGTTATTCCTTTTACAAGGATGCGCTTTTAAGAAGGCTCACGAGATACCGATATAACAATGTGCCTATCGATAATGGCGGCAAATATTTATATATTAAGGAAGGCAATACTGTCTGGAACCCGGGATGGAAACCTTCCAAAACCGAGCTTGACAAATATGAATGCAGGCACGGCCTGGGCTACACAAAAATAAAAAGCGAGAAGAACGGCATAGAAGCCGATATACTTTACTTCGTACCGCAGGATTATAACGGTGAAATACAGAGTCTTAAAATCACCAACAAATCTTCAAATGCAAAAACTGTCAAATTATTCTCATACATTGAGTGGTGTCTGTGGAATGCACATGACGACAATGCCAATTTTCAGAGAAACTTTTCGACCGGCGAGGTTGAGCTTGACGGCTCTACTATTTACCACAAGACCGAGTACAGGGAGAGAAGGAACCACTATGCATTCTACACCGTGAATGCGAAGATTGACGGCTTTGACACCGACAGGGACAGCTTCATCGGCCTTTACAACGGCTACAACGAGCCGGATGTGGTAATGCAGGGCAAATCGAAAAACTCCGTTGCGGACGGCTGGTCACCCGTTGCCTCGCACTGCATCGAGGTTGAACTGAAGCCGAATGAATCAAAGAACTACATATTCATCCTCGGCTACGTAGAAAATCCGCAGGAAGAAAAATGGGAATCCCCGAAGGTCATCAACAAGAAACGTGCAAAAGAGATGATCGAGAAATACAACACGGTAGAAAAGGTAGAGAAGGGCCTCAATGAACTTAAGAACCACTGGAACAATCTTCTTTCAAAATACAACATACAGAGCAATGACGAGAAACTCAACAGGATGGTAAACATCTGGAACCAGTACCAGTGCATGATGACATTCAACATCGGCAGAAGCGCATCTTACTTCGAGTCAGGCATCGGAAGGGGCCTTGGATTCAGGGACACAAACCAGGATCTTTTGGGATTCGTTCACCAGGTGCCGGAAAGGGCAAAGCAGAGGTTACTCGATGTTGCCGCAACACAGCTTGAGGACGGCGGTGCATACCACCAGTACCAGCCTTTGACAAAAAAAGGCAACAATGCAATAGGAAGCAATTTTAACGACGATCCGTTATGGCTCATCCTGGCCACAGCGGCATATATAAAGGAAACCGGCGACTGGGACATACTCAACATCAAGGTTGATTTTGAGAATGACAGCAAGAAAGCCGACACTATGTTTGAGCATCTGAGAAGATCGTTCAACCATGTTACCGACAACCTCGGGCCGCACGCTCTGCCATTGATCGGAAGGGCCGACTGGAACGACTGTCTGAACCTCAACTGTTTTTCAAACAATCCTGATGATTCATTCCAAACCTGCACAAACAAGGACGGCAAGGTTGCTGAGTCCGTGTTTATCGCAGGCATGTTCGTGTTGATCGGAAAAGATTACATTGCCGTCTGCGAAAAACTGGGTAAAAAGGACGAGGCTGCAAGAGCGAAAAAAGAAATCGATAAAATGGAAAAAACCGTGCTCGAACACGGCTGGGACGGCGAATGGTACATCAGGGCCTACGATGATTTCTCGAAGAAGATCGGCAGCAAGGAGAATGAAGAAGGCAAGATATTCATCGAATCACAGGGTTTCTGCTCGATGGCCGGCATAGGCCTGGACAAGGGGTATCCGAAGATGGCCCTCGACTCCGTGAAGAAATATCTCGACACAAAATACGGCATAGTGCTGTTGAACCCTGCATTCACAAAATACTACATCAGCATGGGCGAAGTTTCAAGCTACCCGGAAGGTTACAAGGAAAATGCCGGCATATTCTGCCACAACAACCCGTGGATAGTGATCGGCGAAACCGTTGTCGGAAGGGGCGACGAGGCATTCGAATACTACAAGAAGATAGCTCCGGCTTACCTGGAGGACATAAGCGACATTCACAAGACAGAGCCTTATGTTTATTCACAGATGATCGCAGGCAAGGACGCAAAGCGCCACGGTGAGGCGAAGAACTCATGGCTCACAGGAACCGCAGCATGGAACTTCATTGCCATCACGCAGAATATTCTCGGAATACAGCCGGACTACAACGGCCTCAAAGTTGAGCCGTGCATTCCGAAATCATGGGACGGATACACTGTAAAGAGACAGTTCAGGAATGATAAATTCACGATTAATATAAAGAACCCCAACCATGTTTCAAAGGGCGTTCAGAGCATGATAGTCGACGGCAAGAAAGTCGACTCGAACATAATCCCCGTTTTTAACGATGGTGCAGAGCATATAGTCGATGTAATAATGGGCTAGTGAAAAATTGACATAATGGCAGGGAATGGTAGCTGTGGGTCGCGACCCTCAGCTACCATACCCTCTGCCAATTTATATTTAGGAGAAAGAAAATGAAATACGGTTATTTTGATGATACGAAGAAGGAATATGTTATTACAAATCCCAAGACACCTGCCAAATGGATCAATTATATAGGCACCCTGAAATTCGGCGGGTTTGTCGATCAGACAGGCGGAGCACTTTTATGCAAGGGCGACCCTGCATTGAACCGCATCACAAAATACATTCCGCAGATGCCTGCATCCGACATGAAGGGTGAGACGCTTTACATCAGGTTCAGGGAAAACGGGGCATATAAAATTTTTTCTCCGTTTTTTGTGCCAACGCTCGACAAGTACGATCTTTACGAGTGCCATGTCCGGCTGCAATATTCCAGATATATTTCCGAATTCTACGGCATCAGGACAGAGGTTACCGTGTTTGTGCCTGTAAACGGGCAGTGCGAAATCAGGGATATTACCGTGATCAACAAATCGGGCAAGGATCTTGAGATCGATCTTGTTCCCGTTGTCGAATACACCCACTTCGATGCATTGAAGCAGTTTACGAATGCAGACTGGGTGCCGCAGACAATGCAGAGCCGGATTTACAACGACAAAAACAATCTTAAAATCCTCACGCAGTATGCATTCCTCAACAGGGACAGGTTCACCAATTACATAACATCAAATTATCCTGTTTCAAGTTTCGAGTCGGACAGGAAGAAATTCCTCGGTGACAACGAGTATTCCACATGGAAAAACCCCTTGAGCCTGCAGAATGAAGAGCTGTCGAACTACGAAGCCAACAGGGGCGACAATGTCGGCGCACTGATGCACCATCTTGGAAAGATGAAAAACGGTGAATCAAAGCG
>JBJKSS010000090.1:0-5490 GCA_046703745.1 Spirochaetota bacterium | reverse complement strand
GCCTTATGGTGTAACTGACGAAATAAGGATCAAAAGGGCAAACGGAATATATAAGGATGACACCCAGCAGAAAAACAGGTGCTCGCATGAAAATCCGTTCATACAGGAATTATACAAGGATTTCCTCGGGGAACCGAACAGCAAGAAGGCCCATGAGCTTCTGCATACGCATTACAAAAAAATGCCGTTATATATAAAATAAAACTTGTATTCATAATAAACTCAAACGGGGAATTGTTAAACTTTTGTAAAGCAATTCCCCGTTTTATTTCATTAAAAACAAATTAGATTGATCAATTCGATACGCTCAAACCCAATGCGTTGGTTAATTCTGTGATCCATTTATCGGTATTTATGTCATAGAGATAAGCATGAGGGTCGGATAAAAGGGTCCAATACGACCAACTAATATTGTATTTTTCCAGTTCTTTTCTGACAAACTCCGTCCATCTTGCCCGGGAAGCTATATCTCCTCCATCCTGTGTACAAAATTCTCCCATCCATAAAGGCCGGTTGTTGCTAATGCCCCAATCCGATGCCTGTTTTATTTCTGTTTGAATAACACCTGGCCCGCAAGGATTTAAATTAGGATCTTGCTCCGTATTATACCAATTAATCCAGTCTATAACCCATTGGCTCACGCCCGGCGCAGGAGTAAGCGGTGTAGAGGGCGGCCCCGGCCATGCAATGCCGGTTGTAGCAGCGTCTGGTCCTGCCCATTCCTGACCTTGATCCACAAACAGAAATGGATTATAATAATGAAAAGTCACTATGGTATTGGTTTCATCAGCAGGAATTATCAAGCCATTAAGACCGTCAATATTGCTCCAGTCCACACAACCGACTATTATAGTGTGATAATTATCTATTTGCCTGATTGCATGAATACAGTCGGCAAGAATACCGTTCCAGACATCAACTGTTAACTTGTCATTGGGTTCATTCAACAACTCATAATAAAGGCTGCCTGAATAATCCTTATACCGGGCCGCTATTTGTTTCCACATTGCAATGAACCTGGCCTTGTTTTCTTCCGGATATTTATTTATATCATTATGATGCGGATCATCGGTGACAAAATCGTCATTTCTGTAATGATGCATGTCAATTATGATTTTCAAGCCTTTTGACAATCCCCATTCCACAACCTGGTCAACCCGTTTCATGAAAGTTTCGTCAATTTTATAATCTGGTCCGTCAAACGATGCATAATTTGAAAAACGGATCGGTATTCTGACCGAATCAAATCCTGCACTTTTTGCCAGATCGAAATGAGATTCCTGTATCTTGATCCCATTGGACCATGATCCTTCCTGAGGATATGCATCCATTAAATTTCCAAAATTCACACCCTTGCCAAGGTTTCTGGCCTGAACATATGGATCCAGAGGTTTCTTATCTGTTTTGTACAGGCAGACATCATCAATATAGATATCTGCGCCATTTTGGTTGGGAGTACCCAGATGAAAATTGAATCCTGCCTGCGGATCGCTTGTATTCATTATAAAGTTAAAAGAATATTCTTTCATTTCCTGTGTTATTTCAAATGTTCTGTCAACATAAGATGTCCAGGGATCTTGTTGCATCTGGAATACCACCCTTATATAGGTTGGATTTGCTGATGTTGTCCTTGCCCTGAATTTAAAATTATAGACAGCAGATTTTTCGAGATTAAAATATGCTTGAAGAAGTCCTAAGCTCCATATATAATCGCCGCCGTTTATTACTGTTGTTTTAAGCTCTCCGTTCACTACTTCCATTGCCCCTTGGCCATTGTATTGCTGGAAAAAATCCCAATTTGTAACCACTTCATCATGTAAATGACCGTTTTTCATAAGATTGGATTCAGCTGCGAAACTGTTGATTAATCCAGACTGATATTTTGCTATCAAAAGGGCATCAAGAATATTTATGACGCCATTATCATCAACGTCGGCTGCGGATTTTTGAATGAAAGCAGCTGGATTTAGACCCGAACAATATTGGGCAGTAAGCATTGCATCAATTATATCTACTGCCCCGTCTTTATTTACATCACCATATTTAAAAGTATCAGATGAGCCTGCAATGTTAAAATCTTGTATCTTGCTTTCCAAATATTCCTTATCACTAATAGCCTTGGTAATTCCTTGAATTGTTTTCAAATCATAATTGCCTTTATAATTATCATTAGAATCACTTCGCTTTTTGGGTTTATTAGGATTCAATGTGCACGTAAAAATACAGCAAATAAATAGAGACATAATAAGAATAACAAATGAAAATTTTATTTTCGTTGTCATGATATTCTCCTAAATTTTAGATAAATATATATTTTTGTATAGCAAATAAATTTTTTATTGAAAATACAGGAAAACCCTTAATTTATATATATTTCAATTTAGTATAAAATGAAAAATGGCAGAGAAAAAACGAGGTAAGAAAATATGTTTGATTTTTGTAGAGACAAGTCATGCCTTGTCTCTACAAAAGTTCGGAGATATTATCATCATTTTCAACCCGTTTGAGAATCACGTCATATCGGCTTTTTAATGAAAGTTCCTGATTTATGGGCAACTTGAGGTCGATGTAATTTTCAGATTTTCCCAGATAATAACCGGATGTTTTTCTTTCGACAAGCATTTCGAGTTTCATTCCTGCGAATGATTCCCTGTAATCACGGTTCATCCTGTAGACAAGCTCTTTTGTTCTAGCCTGCCTTTCGTCCCTAACCCGTTCAGGAACCTTATGCTTGAACTCAAACGCAGGCGTCCCTTTCCTGGGAGAAAACCCGAACAAATGAACAAATGCGAAATTCATTCTTTTAACAAAACGATAGGTACTTTCAAAATCTTCATCCGTTTCCTGCGGAAAGCCCAGGATCAAATCAGTTGAAATAAACGGATTATCCTTGCACCCTCGGATAAGGTTAATCTTTTTTTCGAATTCAGACGTGGTGTATTTCCTATCCATCAGCCTGAGTATTTTATCGCTGCCATTCTGAAGAGGAATATGGATATGTGGACAAACATTGTCCTTTTGGAAAACTTTTAAAAATACGTCGTTCACATATTCCGGCTCCACAGAGCTGATCCTGAATCTCATCTGTTTGTACCTGTCTGTCAATAAATCAAGAAGACCGTTGAAATCGAGATTGTCATTTTTATATGATGCGAGGTTAATGCCGGTCAAAACCGTCTCTTCGTAACCGTTTTCCGAGAAATTATTTATTTCTCTTAAAATGCCGTTCAAATCCCTGCTTCTCGATTGGCCGCGTGTATGCGGGACAATGCAGTAGCTGCATATATTATTGCACCCGTCCTGTATCTTGAGGAATGCCCTTGCGTGTCTGCTCATCATTTTTGAATCGAAGTTGAATGAACCGTCATCACCGGATTTATATATTAAAGGAATATTTGAAACAGTTTTATTGAAATTTTTGAGAATGCCTGCAATCTTGTCCTTGTCCTTGTTGTCAACTAGAACATCGGCATCAACAATTTTAAGCAGTTCGTCTTTCCCTGTATTGACCATACAGCCGGTTATTAACATGATGCAGCCGGGATTTATTTTTTTGATCTTTCGGATTATATTTCGTGATTTGGCATCGGCCCTTGACGTAACCGTGCAGGTGTTAATAATCACAACCCCTGCCTTTTCAGGAGCCTCAACAGGCAAAAGACCGTTTTTGATTAATGAATAACTGATTGACTCTGACTCGTACTGGTTTAATTTACAGCCGAGGGTATAAATGATAAAATTGCTTTTTAAACTATTGTGCACCCGTTCTCTTTAAACCGTCAATTGCTTCCTGATTTGAAGGGGCCAATGAAAGTACAGCTGAATAATATTCCCTGGCTTTTTGCATGTCATTCAATTTTTCCTTGACGTTGGCAAGCTTCAACAATATATCTGCATCATTTTGACTGTAATATTTTGCAGTTGACAGGGCAATATCGGCTTTCCTGTACTCTTTTGTGTTCAAAAAACAAACGCCCAGATAGTAATATATTTTACCTGCATACTGATCCAAATTCTGATAGGAAGAAGCAATGAATTTTTCAATCCAGGGTATCGCCTTATCATATTTATTCTGAAAATAATATGCCTCGATCAGGTTGTATATGATCCTGGTATCATCAGATGAGATATTAAGGCCTTCCAGTGAAATATTTTCCATTTCACTGTAATTTTTAAGTATTTTGAAATCCCAGCCCAGGATCACATAAATATTGATCCTGCCCGGATATAATGCTTTTTCCTTTTTAAGCGCATTTATAGAATCCACATACCTGCCTTCCTGATACAGATCCCAGCCGTTCTTTTCCCTTACAGGAGTGGCACTTGAATTTTCAGCCGCGCTGCTGCTGGCCGAATTAACCGAACTTGAAGAAGATGAAACAGAAGAATTACTCTGTTTGCTGATATCCGATGTATTGTCCTGGGAATAACCGTTTAGTGAAATAATGAATATTATTGAAATTGCAAAAATTATTTTTTGCATCCCATCACCTCTTTATTTGCTCTTTTTCCTTTTTGATCGATAATATTCATCGGCATCATCATCTACATAATTTTGGTCCATTTTTATACTGCCGTTAAGCTTGCATCCCCTCTCAAAGGTCAAAAGCCTGGTTTCAATCGATCCGTTCAATACCGACGGAGAATGAAAATATGCCTCATCTTCAATAAAAATTTTACCGCTTATTCTCCCGAAACATTCGAGTCGTCTTGCAACAATATCCGCTTCAATAAATGCATTCGGCCCGATTATCAGGTCGGACTTGGATTCGATACGGCCCCTGATATTGCCCTTTATTATGCATGAATCTTCGAATTTCATAAGTCCGTTGAACTTGAAATCTTCATCAAGTATCGTTTGAAAATACTCTTCATCTATTTTTTCAAAATTATCTCTCGACATTTATATCTCTGTTATTCAAATTTAATAAAGTCTTATATTTTTTTATAAATTTTGTCAAGATATATACTTAAAAGTATACCGGCCCGATCCCGATGAAATAATCAGGATCGGAATCGGGATAAAATATTGCAATTATCTTAATTAAACCTTCAAATGGTATCAAATATATGGTATAAATTATGATCATAATATCAAACAGGATTGAAATGAACATACAGATTTTCGGTACCGCCAAATGTAAAAATACCCAGAAAGCAGTGAGGTTTTTCAAGGAAAGGGGCATTACTTTCCATCTTGTCGACTTGAACGTCAAACCGCTAACTGCCGGTGAGATGAAAAACATCTGCCAATCCGTAAACATAAACGATCTTGTCGATACGGAAGGCGCCCGGTACAAAAAAAGGTATCTCCGGTACATGAGCATTGACATGGAAAATGAATTGTTGAATGATCCTCTGCTGTTAAAAACGCCGATAATCAGGATAGACGGCAAAGCCTTCATAGGGTTTGATGCCGATAAAATCAAAAATTTGATCAAATAAAAGTATTAAAATGCTGGACTTGAAAGATAAACTTGAAATCGATCC
>JBJKSS010000089.1:0-6050 GCA_046703745.1 Spirochaetota bacterium | reverse complement strand
AAAATTCCTTGCCCTTAAAGCCACCGTTTAATATCCTTAAGATGCCGACAGACATTCCCTTTTCGACAAACCCGTAGAATAATCCGATGAAAAATCCGAATATCACCAGTCCCGCGAGCCTTGCAATCATAATGTTTGGTATCAAAAACCTTATGTATTCAAGGGCCAGGCCCCCAAGCGCCCCTCCGATTAAACCGCCCAGCAGTCCTATCCTTATTTTTTTAAATGACCTCGAGCGCACGCCTTCGGTAATACCGATAAAAAGCCCCAGTATTGCCCAGCCCGCTGCCCTTGACAACGGCTCGCCGATGAGGTTGAAATTTCTTGTGGAATGAATCAGTGTCTGTCCGAGAACAAACAGGACACCCTGTCCTATGAGGAATCCCGCAATGCCTCCGATAAGACCTATAACTGCACCGGTGACGATACCGCCGATCATTTTTCGTCTGTCATAAAGCACTATGCCCTCGGTCGAGCAGAAAAACCCGCCGATGATGATACCGAAGATCATTCCCAGGAAAATACTGAATATAAGATATGAAGGGAACATTCCCTGAAGCTGTAGCACAAACTCTGCAAACGGCCAGCTGGCGATACCAGCCAGGATGCCGATCAGACAGAGATAAATTTTTTTTATTCCGGGTGACATACGTTATTCTCCTTTATTGGGTAATTAAATTTAAATTGCCGTTCTTTTCGTCATAATTTATAAATACACCGGTTGTATTATTCGGATAGACAAGAACCTTGACGGATTTTCTTGATTTGCCGTTTTTTACAGTCAAAAAATATTCGCCTGGAGCCAGGGTAAGTCTGTAATCTTTGGGCATTGACCTGTCAATATTGGCATATTTGCCCTTGTCCTTGCCGGTCAAAATATATGTGATATTGTTCATAAACAGCTGGAATCCCGTTGGCTGTATCCTTGTATAAACCCTCGACCTGCCGCCTGTAAAATAATATTTGGAATCATTCAACAGGAGTTCGAATCCCCTGCTGTTGTTGCTGATCCTCAATGTGCCGGGGACCGGAATAAGCTTAAGGTCTATCCTCAAAATATTCTGGTACGGCTCCACATATGTACTGAAATTCTCCGTCAAATATCCCGGCTTCATGAACAAAAACTCATAATTTTTGCCCGTTACAATTTCCGACCCGTGCCTTCTGTAAAATTCAACCCAATCCCACCAGCGGTCATTGTATTTGATATTAATACCAATGTCGTTTATTGCCGTATTCTTGTCTATGTCGATGAAGTTGAAAAAAACCTTGAGCGGGAAAAAGTTGGTATTCACATAATTGATTTTTATAAATCCCGAACCCTGCTCCCCGGCAGATTCCTTTTCCTGCCTGGCCATGGGATCAAGATAGAGATATCTGTCATATCTTTCATTGTTGATGTTGATATCAAACTTGTACAGTCCCGATTTTAAATACAATTTCTGCGATTCATAATAAACAATGCTGCCGGATGATCTTTTTAAATTTTTCTTCAAATTGAATCCGGCGCTCTTCAGGAGTTTATAGTCGCCGTTGTTCTTATAATAAATCCTCGTTATTATGTTTTTGTCCTCCAGTACCCCGCTGCCCTGGTTGCCCTCAACAACAAGTCTTGTCATCCCGCAGCTGTTGGCATAAAACACTTCATAAAACTTGCCGGAATAAACCATGTATCCGAAGCCGATTAATATGAGGAAAACGACTGCGATTGCCCCTGAAATCAATGGCATAAAAAGTGAAACGGCACCCTTTTTTGTTTTCTTGACAAAATCAACGCCGTCTTCACCCTGAATATAACATTTAATAGCATTTTTAATATCATTGCTTCTCTTGTATTTTCTCGAATACCCCTTGAGCCTGGATATTATCTTGTTAACATCACCATACCTGCATGATTTCCTGTGATGCATGGCCTTCTTTATGATATGCTGCATCTTCTGGTTCACATGCGGATTTATTTTTCTGGGGAAATCATACCTGCCTTTTTCTATTCTATAGATGGTCTCGGGAGCTATGTTGCTCGGAAAGGGCAGTTTGCCGGTAACCATGTTATAGAGAAGGACGCCAAGCGAATAAATATCCGCTTTTTTGTCCACACTGCTGGCATCCTGTATCTGTTCGGGAGACATGAACGCAGGGGAGCCAAGCGTGGCCCCGGCTTTTGTAAGACCCGCCTCTTCATCCTCCGTGGAAGTGGCTATTCCGAAGTCGGTGATTTTCACCTCACCATCCTTTGAAATGAGGACATTTGCCGGTTTTATGTCCCTGTGAATTACCCCCTGATCATGAGCGTATTTCAAGCCCTTGCATATTTCAAGAAAAATCAAGGCGGCAACATCATTGGGCAGGTACCTGTTGTCCTTTATGAGTTTGTCAAGCGATACGCCGTCCACGAATTCGGCAGCAATATAATAGGAACTTCCTTCCTTGAAAAAATCGAACACTTGTACAATATGGTCGTTCCTGAAATTGAACATCAGCCTTGCTTCCCGCTTGAACCTTTCCAGAACACTGGGAGAATTCCTGAGAGTAAGCTGCTTCAAGACAACGGTTTTTTTAAGGGTGGGATGTTTTGCCCTGTATATGACACCCATGCCGCCCTGCCCGATTTTATCTATAATTTCATATTTCCCGATTACATCTCTAGCCATAAAATTTCCCCAAACAAATCTTTTTATCTACGCGGAACAGAATATTTTTCCACAATGGCTCTCGTATTGTCAGCAAGCTCTATGATGTCTCTATCTATGTCTATCGGCCTTTTCCCGTCGATGACAGCTATTAAAAATTTCATAGGATTGTGTATCTGGATATATTTTCCGTTTGCCCTTGCATTGTAATTATTCACAATGGGCCTGTGCCCGCCGAAATAAAACGCCTCGTTATATTTATCGTCACCGAGATAAAACCTCAACATTCTGGAGACGCTACTTTCGCCGGCCTGGTCATTGTCTGTCCATGTAAACCCCCTGATCAAGTCAGGGTTGCTCTTGTATTCTATAATGTCTTCCTTTTTGTAAAAGGTTTCCGGCTCCGCATGCGAAATCAGGAAATTCCTTCCAATGGCGAACAACGGCAAATTTTTTTCAAATGTATAATATTTGGACAAAAACTCGTCGCTATAAAATTTCCTGACATATTCGTAGACCATCGGGCCCTCGTATGCAAATTTTCTGAACGGATAATTGCCGTCACGGTTTTCATTGAGAATATTCTCATGGTTGCCTTTCAAAAAATGAAAATTGTCGCTGAAATTTATTTTCATATTCATGACCATCTCCATGACGCCGAGGCTTTCCTTCATCTCCTCATCCATATTTTCATGCTTCCTGTAATCGGTTTTGAATTCTTCAAAAGCCTTTTTCCATCTCTGGAAGCCCCTTATTTCCGAATGAAACCCGTCGCCCACGCAAACAACCTGCAGAGTGTCATTCCCAAGCCTGTCAATTACCATGCCGCCGTCAGGCATATTAAAAAACATTATGTTGATAAAAAAATCAACCCTCGCATGCAGATCCGGAACTATTATGGTCGGTATATTTTTTTTAAGATTAACCAGGCCGCCCGGAAGATCATTGCCTGCATAAGGTCTTATATCAACATTCTCGTTAACAAGAACATCATTGACCAGATCAAGTGTCTTAATATAATCCTGACAATCCGGAGTATTTTTGCGCTTATAAATTTCAACAAGCCTGTTTTTAATATTGTTTAACATTATAATTCTTTCTTTGATTATTTTTCTAAAATATTTATCATACGATAAACAATAATTAAATTACCATTTACTCCGGATTATGTCAAACAAATCAAATAACGCTGCTTTTATGCATCGATTTAAGTTTTGTTTACTTCAACAAATTCATCGATCTTTGTTGTCGCTGCAACATCAATTTTTTCCTGCTGCTCGTCAGCAGACAATGTGTCCTTGCAAACAACGATTTTGAAAATCGGCGATGTTTTTTTGACAGGCCCGATTTCAAATTCAACCGGTTCATCGATAACTATATCTTTCAGCAGATTTGCCCCGTCCTTTGACACCATCTCGGGAACATCCTTTCTCAACCCGATGCTGGCATACGCAGCTTTTCTTGCTCCGTCAACTACAGGACCGATATTGACCAGCGAACCGGAGTAAGTCATGACCAAAGCACCTCTCTGATCATCCTTTTCAAAGTGCCCCAACTCTTCCATGTTCATGTTTGTCATTTCGTCTTCGAATGTCTGTTTTTTTTCAAGCCATGATTCTGCAATCTTGTCAATCGATTCATCATTGTAGGGAAGACCGGAAGTTTTTGTGATCTCCCTGATATGCACCTGGATGTTTGCAGGAATTTGTTCTAAAAATTGACTCATATAATGCCTCCTAAAATATTAATTTTATTATAGTTGTTAACATGAAAAAAATAAATATGACATTTGGTATAATAACTAATAATTATGAGGCTTTTTTTATCAGATTGCCCCTCTTCAATTTTGACCTGAAATTCGTCTTGTTGTCATCGATTATTGTTTTTATATATCCTATATTCTTGTTCATCGCTTCAATATAGAGGTTTTCATTTACATCGTATCTTTTTAAAAAATGGAACCTTGCATAAATATACATTTTGCCGTAAACCCTCGAGAGCCTGTCTTTGGTGACCTCATAAAAATCAAGCGTTTTCCTTATTATGTCAAACTCGGTTTCATAGCCATGCAGGTCGGCTTCTTTAAACTCATAATACAGGAAGAGCAGCTTTTCAAGATACACCCTGTCTGCCATTTGTCCGATTAAATCGGCAGTGGCAAGAATCAGACCGGCCATTTTTTCATTTTTATCCGCAAACGGGATCGCGTTGATATCCACCCTCAAACCGGTGCATCTGATCAGCCTTGTTATGCTGTTAACATCCCCTATGTAGAATGAATCAATGTTTTTAGTGATAAAAGCGATACTTCTTTCAACATGAGTCGCTGTGTATTTTGCCCCGGTGCCCTTATTGTCGTCATTTTCCTGTATGTACCCTATATCATGAAATAGCACGGCCAACAGCAGGCTTATAACTATATTTGAAGGGAATTTACCTTCCTTCAGGTTATAACCATCCACCAGCCTGATTGTGGCAAGCAGTGCATCCATTGTATGGGCAAAATTGTGATAATTGGTGTTGCATGCCCTGTATCCGGAAAATTCACCGTTGAAGGTTTTCTTGATCTTCGTATAGGTATCGTTTACAACATTCAATTCCGTTTCATCATAGTGATAGGAAAAAATTTTTTTTACTTCATCAAAAACCCTGTCCGGATTATTGGTGTCGATAAGATTTGCAAGTAAAACATTGTCAGTCATAATAATTCTCCTACTTTAAGTGTATCATTAAATTATACAATTTGTTTTTTCAAAATTCCAGTTTTTTTTAAATTTATTGACTTTTTAAATTTGCCATTCGATAAGAAAAACTTATGTATCCCGCAATTTCATGGAGCAAAACCGGAGACTTTATAGGAAACAAAGGGGTTCACCTCGGCTACGCTCGGTACAGGACAATACCTTGTTTCCCCGGAAAACTGATGAACCATTAAACTTATCAAGAAATATCTTGAAGAGATAAATTATATATGTTAATTTTATGCGTCTTTCTGCTATAATATACGAATTTATGCTGATTTCATTTTTACAAATATCTACTGATTCAAAGATTGCGGAGACTTTATGAACAATCGAAAAGATAAGACGATAATCATCGGCGCCGGTTTGGGCGGACTTACAACAGGAATTCTTTTGAAAAAGGCAAGGCCGCATGATGAAGTGGTAATCTATGATGCAAACAAACATCCGGGCGGATTCTGCAATTCATTCGAAAAAGCGGTTATATACAATGAAGAGAAAATCAAATATACAATAAACATTCCGCTGATAACAGGGGATTTCTCGAAAGGCGCTGTTTTCGATCAATTGCTGAATTATTTGGGAATTAAAAACATAGAATGGAAAATCGTGAACAACTTCCTTCAATTTACATCAACTGACGGACAGTGTTTTTCATTTACAAAAAACAGCCCTGAAG
>JBJKSS010000088.1:0-5005 GCA_046703745.1 Spirochaetota bacterium | reverse complement strand
TTTTATATTGTGCTGCCTGATGTTCCGGCCCTCAAACTCTTTTTCGATTTTATTCTTGATATCCCTGATTTCATTCAACACGGTTTCGACATTTGCCTGTCTGTAAATCATCGGGCCGATTTCTGCTGAAAATTCATTGAATAATTCAGCGCTGCCCCACACGAGCCTGGCCTTGATCAATGCCTGGAATTCCCATTGCCTTCCCCTTGTCCTGTAATATTCAAGTGCCCTTTTTAATCCCATTATTGCAGGGCCGGTCGAACCTTCCGGCCTTAATCTTAGATCAACCCTGTAGAGGAACCCGTCCTGTGTGTTGGCCCTCAGAAAATCTAGAAAATTTTTCAAAAGGTTGTTCAGGGGAATAATTTTATTTTCATCCGGGAAACCGTCCCTGCAAAAAAATACAAGATCGATATCAGAACTGAAATTGAGCTCAATGCCGCCGAATTTGCCCATTGCAATTATCATGATATTGCTTTTCAGCTCATCAGCGGTGATGCCCCGGCCGTTTTTGTCAAGACACGCATTGATTGCGGCATCGATGCAAAAATCCGCAAGCATTGAAATCATTGCGACGCTTTTTTTCAAATCCGTCAGCTTGAAAAAATCATACATGCCGATTAATACCATTTCGGTATTTTTTATGATCCTCAGCCGGCTGAAAAGAATGTCATGACCGCCGTTTTTGATGACCTGTCCGTATTCATTCTCAAGATACGCCCTGTAATCGTTTATCTCTGAAACTTCATTTTTTTTATTCTGAATCATGAAAAATTTTTCAATTAACCGCGGGTTTTTCTGCATTACGGACAGGGCAAACAGGCTGGACGAAAGAAAACCGTTGATTATTGCCTGGTCTACACCGTATTCCGACAATCTTTTTTTTAGAGAATCATCCGTGATTTGTTTAATTATATCGTCTATCATATTGTTTTACCTTAATATCAGTGTTATATCGATAATTTTCTTTAAAATTATAAAACTGATAAAATATTCCGATTTTTTATTTTTTTCAAATAAAATTTGCTTTTTTAACAGGAAATAGTAAAATTATTATATAATAATTATTAAAAAAGTGGGAATGATAATCATTTTCCTGTAATAAATGATTATTTTTCCAAAATACGGAGGGTTTATATGCATACTTTAGAAGAATTAAAAGTGATGACTATTTCAAAACTGAAGGAACTTGCAGCAAAGGAAAACATTTATTTTAACAAAACGGTTAAAAAGGAAGAATTAATACAGCTTTTGCTTAATCCGGGTCAAAAAAACGAGACAAGAAAAGCAAAAGCCGACAAAGAGAAGATTAAAACAGTCAAGGTCAAATCAACCGGTAAAAAAACCGGCAAGGAAGAGGAAATAAATATTGTTGACAAAAAAATAAATATCGATGAAATTCCCGATCTGCCCAAAACCTATGGCAAAAACAAGATAGTATTGATGATCAGGGATCCGTATAACGGTTTTGCGTATTGGGACACAAATGGCGAACTGGTAAAAAAACATGATCTGGACAATGGTACGGTCAACAAATACCTGAAGGTTTATGATATAACCGACTCAGGAAACATTGAAAACTCCTCATTCAGCTTCGATGTTTTGATTGATTACAGGGATAATTCCAGATACATCAATTTTCCACGTCCAAACAGGAAATATATCGTGGTACTAGGTTATTACAAACAGAATAAATTCGTTTCCATCATGAAATCGAATGAAATTGAACTTCCGAGAATTGAAGTATCCGACAATTATGAATCTGCCGATAAGGATAATTTTTTGAATGACAGGCAGTTTGAGCTTATCATGCAGTCGAGTGGTGCAAATGTAATGTTCCAGCATGACGGCAGTCAGGAGCTCATGAAATTTTTATCCGGAAACATTGAGAGCAATGTATCTAGCGGCAAAAGATAATTGACTGATATTTTTACGATAATCATACATTCTTTTCTTTTATTCGTGAATGTTTTATTTTTAATGATTTTTTAATTATTATAATTAATTCATCTAAACCTTGATAGCGGCAAACATTGAGCTCCCATTGAAGGGGATATTATATCTTGACATAATAAAAATAAATGAATAATATGCCTTCACAGTAAAAAGGAGTTATCAAATTGCTAAATTTATACAGAAATCCTTTATTAAAAAGTACTTTTATAAAAGCAATTATCCTGTTATCGATTTCACTTCTGATAGCCGTTATATTGGGTGTTGTTTTGAGCAGCATAAACAATATGGATGAAATAGACAATCTTCTCGATACCAAAAAATCGGCGCTTCCCAGCGTACTTTATGACAGGAACGGTGATGTCATTACGACATTTTACTCCGATGAAAAGAGGGATCTTATTTCACTTAATTCCGTGCCTGATTATCTCGTCAAGGGGCTGATAGTTTATGAAGATGAAAGTTTTTACCACCACAGGGGATTTAACGGTCTGGCCATTTTAAGGGCGGCTCTGAATGACTTGATCGGCAGGCCCGTCAGCGGGGCCAGTACATTGACTCAGCAGCTTGCCAGAACGATTTTTTTAACCCACAAATTCAGCTGGTCGAGGAAGATCAAGGAATTCTGGATTTCACTCCAGCTTGAGAAAAAATTTACAAAAAATGAAATATTGACACTGTATATAAATCATGTTCCGCTGGGATATGGCATCAACGGTTTCCAGGCGGGGGCAAGGTTTTATTTTAACAAGGATGTATCGGATTTAACATATGCCGAAGCGGCTTCCCTGATAACCTTGATATCAAATCCCACCAGATATTCTTTCATCAGCCAGCCGGAAAATCATAAAAGGAAACAGAAGGAAGTCCTTAAAAAAATGGTAAAGGCCGGGATTTTGACAGAAGAGGAAGCTGAAAAAAGCCTGAATGAATTCTGGCTGAAGTGGGAGATGACACCCCAGCAGTCAAGGGGCGCATTTTTTAACAGGGAAGACAAGGCGCCGTTTTTCAGTGACTGGGTTTTAAATGAAATAAGCAATGAATTGCCCAATGTGAATGTTTTCAAGGACGGATTGAGGATTTATTCCACATTGGATTTGAAATATAACAAACTTGTTGATACCATGATGAATGATGTACTTGACAGGCAGCAAAAAATTTTCGAAGCTTCGTCAAGCATACAATATAATGCAATTCAAAAAAATTATCTCGATATGGTATCGATTGTAAGCGATGTTTTTTCCCTGGACGGCATAAATTTCAACAGGAACAAGAACAATATAGAAAGGGCCCAGACTGAGGTCAACAAGGACATTATGCCGGCCCTCAATCTTACGGCTCAAACACTGGGCATAGGCTCTCTTGATGTTATGTCCGAAATGCTGATGGACAAGGAAACAAGCACGCAGAAACTTCTGGCCCAGGTTGAAGGTGCATTCATAGCACTGGATAATGATACAGGGCAGATAATTGCAATGTATGGCGGCAGGAATTTCGATCCCAACAACAGGTTCAATTATGCAATGCAGGCAAGGAAACAGCCCGGTTCATCTTTCAAACCGTTATATTATTCCGCTGCCTTTGATACGAAGATGTTTACTCCGGCCACGGTAATCGTTGACAAGCCGCGTGTATTCACCATGGGTTCAGACGATCCGGCAGACTGGTATTCTCCGTATAATTACGGCGGCTTGTACTACGGCCCGGTAACATTGAGAAAGGCATTGAGAAGGAGCCTTAACATACCGTCCTGTGTGATTTTTTATGAAATAGGAAAGAATAACAACTACAGGGTGCCCATTGACAGGGCCGCCCTTTTACTCGGGATTAATTCACAGGATGAAATAAACAAAAGGTTCGCTCCGACAGTCAGCACCGCCCTGGGGACATGTACCGTATCGCCGATTGAAATGGCAACTGCCTATTCGGTGTTTGCAAACATGGGTAAAAAAAGGATTCCCAATACGATTATCAAGGTTGAAGATGCCAATGGCAAGCCCATCTGGGAGCCGTGGAAGGAGCTTGAAAAATATTACAGGGAAAACAACAGGCGGCTCCAGATAATCAACCCGCAAACCGCCTACCTCATAACAAGCATACTGGAAGATACCTTTAATAATGACGGTATCCTGGTCGGACTCAAACAAAGGATGATCGAGGAGCATAAACGCATCCCTCCGGTTGATTTTGCGGCCAAAACCGGCACAACTCAAAACTGGAGTGATATCTGGACAATAAGCTATTCGCCGGTTATTACTGCTGCCGGCTGGATCGGTTTTGACAAGTCCGGTTTGAGCCTTGGTATCGGACAATCCGGCGGAGCTACTATAGCCCCGGTTGTTATGGAATTCATGAGGCAGTATCATGAGAATATGGGACCGACCCAGTTTAAGCGTCCCGACGGCATTCAGACCGCCGTGGTATGCAAGTACTCCGGATTGCTGCCGTCGCCTTACTGTGATAAGGATGACCTTTATACGGAATACTTTCTGCCGGGTACTGTACCTACAGAAGTTGATACTTACTGCAAGAGCCTGAAGCTAAGGGAAGAAAAGTCTAACCAGTTTATCATGGACAAGTATGAAAAAGATTTCAGCAACCAGGATTTAAACAAATTCTTTAAAGACAAGTCTATCAATGTTGACAAATCAATATTGAATGAATTCAAATCAAATGATAATACAAAAATCGATGACAGCCAGTTGAACAAGATAAATTTGTTTGAAGATTTTAAAGATGTTAAGGATCCGACCATTAATGGTCAGTCATCGTCGACTGCATCCTCGACATCTCCTGGGACCGAATCTGTTTCCGAATCCTCGAGTGAGCAGTCTTCCGTACCGGCTGTTGATCAGAATAGCTCCGGGACTCAGACTCAATCAAGCAGTTCATCTTCGGGCAGTACTGATTAATATTTAAAATAATCAGATTAATTTTTAAAACAGGATACTCATTTTGGAAATTAAAAAGACGGCTTTATATGAAATCCACAAAAAATTGAACGGTAACCTGATTGATTTTGCGGGCACATACCTTCCAGTGTTTTATTCTT
>JBJKSS010000087.1:0-5043 GCA_046703745.1 Spirochaetota bacterium | reverse complement strand
GTTTATTACAGTCGATTGTTTTGGGCAAAGTGCACGGAATCACGGAATTACTGCCGGTTTAAAGATCTTCGCAATTGCTGATTATTCCGTGGCTCCTTAAATGGCAGGAGCATACACTGGTTTTTGACGTGGCGCTTCATCTCGGCACCCTTACTGCAATTGTCGTGTATTTTTTCAGGGATTATATTTCCATGATCGGTAACGGGCTCACCAAACCGAAATCGGATAATGGCAAACTTTTCTGGTTTTTGATCATTGCAACCATACCGGCAGGAATTTTCGGATTTCTCCTTGAAAAAAAAGTAGAAACGATATTCAGGGAACAGATACTGCTAATCGCCCTTGTCATGGCGTTGTTCGGCATCGTGATATTTGTCGTCGACAGGTTTATGAAAAAGGAAAACAACCTTGCGAGAGTCAATGTTGTTCAGGCAATCATCATAGGTCTTTCACAGGCCCTTGCATTGTTCCCCGGGGTATCGCGCTCGGGCATTACGATGACCGCAGGGATGGCCCTTGGATACAAGAGGGACGAATCTGCAAAATTTTCCTTCCTGCTGTCCGGCCCGGTCATTTTCGGAGCAGGCCTGCTGTCTCTTTTACGCAATTACAAAGAGGTCAGATCGGAGCTTGTCTATTTCATCGTGGGCTTCGCTGTTTCCGCAGTGGTTGGATTTTTTGTAATCCATTTTCTCCTGAATTACCTCAAGAAAAGAACTTTCATCCCGTTTGTAATCTACAGGGTCGCATTTGCCGTTTTAATAGCGGTTGTTTATTTTGCAAGGTAATTTTTTCTGAAAATAACAGGCCCTCAAGCTGCAATAAAAAACAGCCGGGGCCTTTTTTGTTTCTTTGGAATGAATCGTGTTTATTCGGGCACAATGGCCTGTTTTGATACATCCCGGTTAAATGACTCTTTTCATATCAACAGCAGGAAATATTCAATAAAAAAAAATTCAAATATTTTGATTAAAAGTCTTGAACAGTTTGGCATTTTGATTTATAACTATACTTATTAAGGTAGAATAAATTTTTGTGATATTGTAAAGATAACAATTCGTTTTATTATTTTTTTATAAAAACTTACACTATCTTAATATTTTAAAATTAAAATGTTTGAATCTTGTCAAAAAATTGAATAATGAAGGTGACATTTAATGCTTTTGAAAGACATTGTTATAGTTATTTATTTGTTAATTTGTATTTGTTTGTCCGTATACGGGCTCCATCATTACTTTTTGCTTTTTAATTTTTTTACAAAACAGAAGAAGCACAGGGATTCAATTAATGCGGAAATAAAAGATTACTATTCAGGCAAAAATAATAAGAAACTGCCTTTTGTCACCATACAACTCCCGGTTTATAATGAAATCAATGTGGTTGACAGGCTGATTACAAATGCTGCAGGAATAGATTATCCAAAAGACCTGTTTGAGATTCAGATACTGGATGACAGTACGGACAATACCACTAACAGGATAAAGAGTGTAATTAAAAGCTTGAAAAAAGAGGGCATCCAGATAAGCCTCATTCGCAGGAATGACCGGACTGAATACAAGGCCGGTGCACTGCAGAACGGCCTGAAAGTGGCAAAGGGCCAATATTTGGCCATATTTGATTCGGATTTTATAATACCTGCCAATTTTCTTAAACGTACCGTTCCTCTGATAGACCAGGATGACAATGTGGCATGTGTCCAGACCAGGTGGGGGCATATCAACCGTAATGAAAATATATTCACCAAAGGCATCAGCATGGGCATCGACGGGCATTTTCTTATTGAGCAGGGTGCGAGGAATTACAACGGGTTGTTCATGAATTTCAACGGTACAGGCGGCATTTGGCGCAAGGAGGCAATCATAAAGGCAGGCGGCTGGAGCGGTGAAACTCTAACAGAGGATCTCGACCTTTCTTACAGGACACAGATCGCAGGCTACAAGATCAAATATGATTATGACACGGAATGCAAGGCAGAGGTGCCTTTTGACATTGCCGCGTTCAAAATACAGCAGTCAAGATGGGCAAAGGGTGCCACAGAAACTGCAAAAAAACTGATGCCGGAGATTATCAGGAGTAAAAAAATTTCTTTCCTCCAGAAATTGGAGGCCTTTTTCCATTTGAAGCAGTATTTCATATCGTTTTTCATGCTTTTGCACTGCATATTTACGCCGATTTTTTTCAGCCTGGTGCAGACACCGAAAATAAACGAAATGTTTTTCCCTGTATGGATTTTTATCACGGTAAGCTCTTTCGCTCCGTTTTTATTGTACATATCCTGCGGTATTCTCCAGAAAAAAACCCTGCACTTTATATTGTATTTTCCTGTTTTGATGCTCATAGGTTACGGTATCTGCGTAAGCAATACAATTGCGATCCTTGAGGCTTATCTTGGCATTAAATCTTCCTTTGTAAGGACGCCGAAAAAAGGCAGTACGGATAAATCAAAGGGTTTCAGTATTTACAAGGTTAATTTGAGCTTCCTGGTAATAGCTTTTGAAATATTTTTCGGTGTTTACAGTATATTGACCATGTTTTTGTTTATCAACAAAAGCCTTAATATTTCGGTGCTGTTCATACTGTTTTATGCACTGGGACTTTTGACTTTCGGATTTTATACAATCTACAGGAATTTGAACCTCAACACCATTGTCAAGAAAAAAGCAATGGATACTACTACAATATGAACTGAAATTAACAACGGGGTTAACCCCGTTGTTAAAGATCAATTCTCGTTGTTATTTATATGTCAGTCCGTAACCCAGAGGAAACAGTGGATCATAATTTTTGTCACCGTAATTTATCGGCACCTGCCCGATATTTTTCGGCCATGAGAATGAAAGTTTGCCTGTCGGTTTGAATGATCCGAACAGAACATCACTTACCCCTTCTCCTTCAGTTCCGGGAAGCCACGCAGCAACTATACCGTCCCAGTCAGCCATGTAATCCGATATCATCACGGGTCTTCCTGTGACAAGAACGACAATTGTCGGTACCTTTGAATTTTTGATATTGTTTATTGCCTTTATGTCCTCTTCGGGCAGTGCCAGGTCGGTAGAATCCCCCAGGCCTTCGGCATAAGGTTTTTCACCAATTACAAGAATGCATAAATCCGATCCTTTTGCCCCGCTGCCGTCAATCGAGTATGTAACTTTTGTGGACGGATCAACCGCTTCCCTGATCCCCTGGAGTATCGTTGTGCCGTCAGTGATTGGCCCGCTTGATCCCTGCCAGCCCAATGTCCAGCCGCCGCACTGGAATCCCAGGTTGTCGGCATTCTTGCCTGCAACGAATATTCTTTTCAATTTTTTGGATATTGGCAGGATATTGTTACTGTTTTTAAGCACCACCAGAGAATTCCTGACACAGTCCCTTGCTGCTTCCCTGTGCTCCTTGTTGCCGACATTTTTAATATCCGTCCTGTTGGTCATCGGGTTTTCAAACAGCCCCATTTCGAATTTGACGGTCAATATCCTTTTAACTGCATCGTTTATCCTGTCCATAGATACGGCTTTGTTTTCCACAAGAGAGGTAAGAGTATTTATGAATTCCACAAAATTATCGGGAACCATTACCATATCAATGCCGGCATTTATACCGGTTTTTATGTATTCCGAGGGATCGGAAGACAACTGTTTCAGGGCGGCCCAGTCGGAAACCACGAATCCCCTGAATCCAAGCTCTCCCTTGAGAACATCTGTCAACAGGTATTTGTTTGCATGGTTTTTTACGCCGTTCCAGCTTGAGAATGATGCCATGATCGAGCCGACATTGGCCTTTATCGCTTCAACATACGGTTTTAAATGTATTGCCCTTAAAACCGCTTCGTCGATTTCCGCATTCCCCTGATCCTTGCCGCCGGTAGTGCCGCCGTCTGCAACAAAATGTTTAGCACAGGCAAGTATTGAATCCGGGTTTGACAAATTCGATCCCTGGTAGCCTTTTATTACGGCGCTTCCCATCATAGAGACTATATCCGGATTTTCGCTGAAACTTTCATAAGTCCTGCCCCATCTTTCATCGCGGGCCACAGCAACGCATGGAGAGAATGTCCAGTTTATTCCGCAGGCTCTTGCTTCTATGGCAGTGATCCTTGCTGCATTCTCCACGATTTTGGAATCCTGGATGCAGCCCATACCTATATTGTGCGGGAAAACGACCGCACCTTTGACCTGGTCAGCACCATGAACAAGATCAACCCCGAACAATAGAGGAATCTTGTGTTTGGTTTTTTGCGCTATTGTCTGATACCTGTCATTGATGTCTGCCCAGGTTGCCGGGCTGTTATCAGCCGGCCCGGAATTACCGCCGGACAGTACGGAACCCAGATAATAATCGGCAATATCTTCTTCGTTATGAAGGAAGCTCCTGTCGACCTGGGTCATCTGGCCGATTTTTTCCTTAAGTGACATTTTTGACATCAGGTCTTCAACCCTTTTTTCAACCGGCAGTTTTGTGTTGAGGTATTTCGGCTGACAGCCCGTCAAAAAGGCGGAAATGATTAAAAATACTGAGATAACGAGCACTTGTTCCTTGATTTTTTTGATCATCATTGTTTATTCTCCTAATTTAATAAATTTTTTTTCTATATTAAGTTTGTTAGAGTTTTCTCTTTAATTACCAGCTTGCAACAATTACAAGAGCTTGTAAAGTATAAATAATTGCTTTTAGTTATAAAAACTCTTCCTGAGTTTTTTTGGGGGACAGAGCATCCGGGCAAAAATTAAAGCTCTGTCCCCATGGTTACCGTTTAATAGTATTACAAAATACAAGAAATAAATGTTTTTTTCTTGAATGGTTTATGAAGAGTTTGTGAAGAATTATCCCCTCCTGTTTTGAGTTTGGAAGCCAATAATCCTGTAACTGGCCGGCATCCGGCACTGATTGCCTGAGAAAAACCGCTTTATTTGTAGAATAAATCAGTGAATTTTTTCATTTTTCCAAAAACCTGTTGAATTTATATCGAGTTTGAATTATACTCATTTATAATTTTTTTATTATTCCCAAGGAAAAAAATTTATTAAATTAGGAGAATAAACAATGATG